>JAYVQK010000127.1:0-7734 GCA_043757005.1 Verrucomicrobiaceae bacterium | reverse complement strand
AGCAAAAGGACCTTGTGATTTTCCTGAGAAGGATAGGACAAAGTGTAAGAGTCGCTGATGTCGAGAGTCGTAGATGTGTCGGCGTAGCTTTGCATGGTATGCGTGGGTTTCTGGGGATTATAGCACCCGTCGTGCCGCCACCTTTCAGGTTCTTCATATTCATCTCCGCACGGAAAACCATACAGAGCAGCGTTCTTCCGATTTCCGGCCTCTTTTTATGGAGTCCGCCACTGAAACCTCATGCGTGTGCGGCTAGTCGTTTTGCAATGGTGGCTCTTCCGCCACGTCTGCGATGCGCTCGCCGTCGAGCGTCCAGCGGTAGCGGGGGGCAAAGAGGTCTTTTTTGAAGGACTTGAAAATCGTGGGCAGGTCGCGCTTTTGCAGGAGGAGTTCGCTCACGGCTTCCTCGGCGCAGTTGAGCACTTTCATGCGGCCTTTGGCTTCGCGCGGGAGGCCGATGACTCGGGAGTAGCCGCTCGGCTGCTCGCCGCTGCGCGAGAGGGCGAGGAAGCTGTAGGGCAGCGTGCGGAGATCTATCCCGAGTTCGCGCCCGATCTGCGCCCAGCGTGCATTTTGGAAAACGTCGCTGGGGACGCGGGCGAAAAAGTGGCACCAGTGGTGAGCGTTGGCCTCCGCGAGCATCCCGCACACGGCGCGGTGCGGGCACGGCGCGACGAGGGCGAAATCCGCGCGCAATTCCTCGCGCACGGCGATGAGCGAGCGGCTATCGGCATGCGTGCCGGCCTCGACCCAGAGCACCTCGTCGGCCTGTCGCGCGAGGGCGAGCAGGCGGGCGCGGGCGGCGGAATTTAGCTCGTTCAACACGTGGCTGACGAGGAGTAAAGTGCCGGGCGGTAGCCGTGGCTCGGGGCCAGCGGTGCCGACGCGCACTTGCGGCTGCGTGGCGCGGGCGCGGGTGGCGGCGTAGTGGGTGGCGAGGGGCGAGACGTCGGCCAGGGTGAGGGAATCGAAGCCGTCCCAAGCCTCCATCACACGGCGATTGGCGACGCCGCTGCCGCAGCCAAAATCAAAGATGTGCCGTGCCCTAGGTCGCCAACCACGGGCGACAAGTTCTGCGAGCACGGCGTCCCATTTCCACCCGATGCGCTCAGCGAAAGTCTCGTCGTAGAGCGCGAGATCGGCGTCGCATTTCCAGTAGCCGCCGCCAGCGTTCGAGCCGTCGAGAAAGCGTTTGCGCAGGCGCGAAAGTTCGACGAGTTCGGCGGCGCGGTAGGGTTCTGTGCGCAATGCGCTACGGACGGCGGGTGCCGAAAAGTGGGCGATGGGTGGGCTCGGATTCGAGCTTATCGGTGCCGTCGCGACGGGCCTCGTAGGCGGTATTCCATACGCCCTTGCGCTTGCTCGGAGCGAAGTCGGAGCGATGCGTGTAGAGCTGGGTGCAGCCGGTGAAAACGATGGTGGTAATGATTGCGCAAAGGGCGAACTTCATAAGGACGCGGAGGCAAACAGATTCGCGGCGGGGCGTCAAGGAGTGTAGCTGGAGAAAGCTCGGACTCAGCGGGAGGGAGCGCCGAGGAAGTAATACCAGAGCAGCACGGGCAGAGCAAAAGAGAGGGTCGTCATGCCCACTCCAGCCGTTTGTTTTCCCCGCCGGAGGAGCGAGTAGGAGGCGACTGCGGCTGCCACAAACCACGGGAGCCAAAATACTGCGCGCCACTGCGAGAGGAAGACACTCGCGCTGCCAAGGCCGATGCAAATCCACGCGGCGGTGAGCGATTGTTCGCCGAGATTGTAGCGCAGGCGGAGCCAGGACCATGCGAGCAGCGTCTCCCAGTCAGGGGCGAGAGCGCCATCGTCCGGCTGTTCGGCATCGGGATTGAGCGCCCAAGCGAGCGGCTTCCAGGTGGTGTCAGTGGATCTTTGCACGAAGACATCGCCTGCTATATCCCCCATTTTTACCAACTCCCGCAGCGCATCGAGCGGGAAAGGCCCGAGGATCGCGCCATTGCGGAGCACATACCACAGCTCCATCTCGCCACCGTCGTTCTTGGCTTCTGCACGCACGTGCAGGACTTCCGTGGCGTATTCGGTGGATGTTTTTGTGTCGCTGGTTTCCATGCCGCATAGCTGTAGCGACACGAGCGGCTTTGTCGAGAGGGGGAAAGTGAGGGTGCTGCATTTTCGGGAATTTATGCGGATTTTCTTGAAAGGACATTTGCTAAAACTCCGGACTCTGAACTTCGCAAGGGACCGGGATAACGAAGCACCGCTCCCTGTCTGTTTATTCTCAGTGGATGGGATGCCTCTTTTTGTTTTGAGGTCCGTTTTGGCGTATCTCGTAGAGAGGATTATAGAAATTATAGCCGAGATTCCCACCGTGGCACGCAATCGGCTTAAAAGAGATGCAGCTATAGAAATTATAGTAATCATAGAAAATGAAATCCATCCTAGCCCTAATCACTCTTCTCACAGTCCAAGCAGCAGCACTCGCTGGTGTGGATTTTGGTTCCCCTTCCTCTACTCCCTACGACCGCTACCTCGGCCCTGTCCGCGAAGTCCTTGGCACTCTCAGTAAAGAAAAACCCACGATGCAGCGTGTGCAGACTCTGATGAGCCAAGGGCGTAGCTTCCGTTACCACATGGATAATCCTTATGTGCCAGCCGCCCCAGCTCTTACGGCCAAAAACCGCGAGGGCGATTGCAAAGACAAGGCGCTCTGGCTTTGCGAACAACTCAACGACGCTTCTGTTCGCTTTGTCATCGGTAAAGCCACGCGCAATGCCCGCATGAGTCACGCTTGGGTGATGTGGGAAAATGAAGGCCGTTACTGGATTCTCGATTGCACACTCAAAAGCGCACCAGTCGCCGCCGACACCCTCTCTGCGGGCAGTTACATCCCACAATACAGCTACGCAAAAAACGGCAGCTTCCGCCACAGCGAGAATCAAACTGGCGTCGCCGCTGTCGCCACTCGCAAAAACCCAGCCGTAGGCGCTGGCGAGCAGAAGTAATTACACGTTAAGCCCGTCGAAACGGCCCTCTGAGCTACTAGGCTCAGAGGGCCGTTTGCTTTTAGAGCGGCCTCCTCGGCTCCGGGCTATTCCTGCGCCTCGGGGTCGTCGTCGCCGCCGAGGAGGAAGCGGAAGTCTTCGAGCGAGAGGGCGGAGGTGAAGTTTTCTTCGCCGAGAACGTCGGAAGCGAGGGTGCTTTTGTGGCGTTGGAGTTGGCGGATTTTTTCTTCGATCGTGTCTTTCGCCAGCAGGCGGTAGGCGATGACGGTGCTGGTCTGGCCGATGCGGTGGGTGCGATCAATGGCCTGATTTTCCACGGCGGGATTCCACCACGGATCAAAGAGCACGACGTAGCTGGCGGCAGTGAGATTTAAGCCAAAGCCACCCGCTTTTAGCGAAATGAGGAAGACGGCGGCACCCTCGGATTCCTGGAAGTTCTTCACGAGTTCGCCGCGCTCTTCGGTCTGTCCCGTGAGCATAAAGTGCGGCCATTCGCGGGAGACGACTTCTTTTTGGATGATCTCCAACATCGTGACGAACTGCGAGAAGACGAGCACCTTGTGGCCTTCGCCGATGAGCGGTTCGATCACGTCCATGAGTGCTGAGAGCTTGGCGCTGTCGTTCACGTCGGGCTTTTTCGAGGTCTTGCCGACGAGCGCGGGGTGGCAGCAAATCTGCCGTAAGCGGAGCAGGGAGGTGAGGATGTTGAAGCGTTCTTTATCCAGCTCTTTGTTGGTCTTGAGCATGAGCAGCGCGGAGCGCGCGCGCTTGAGTTCGGCGCGATAAAGCGCGAGTTGCTCGCCTTCCAGCTCCACGGAGAGGTCTTCTTCGATGCGGTCGGGCAGGTCTTTGGCGACTTCCTTTTTCGTCCGGCGCAAAACAAATGGCCGCACGCGGGCGGTGAGTCGGCGACGGGCAAAGGGGTCGTTCTTCGCGTCGAAGGTGCGCTGAAAATACGCCTTGGTGCCGAGCACGCCGGGCATGGCAAAGCCCATGATGCTCCACAGATCGAGGAGCCGGTTTTCGATGGGCGTGCCGCTGAGGGCGAGGCGGTAGTCGGCCGGAAGTTTGCAGGCGGCTTTGGCCGTTTGGGAGTCGGGGTTTTTGATGGCCTGAGCTTCGTCGAGGATGACGACGTGCCATGTGCGAGAGGTGAGTTGTTTCTCGATGAGGCGGAGCGAGGGGTAGTTCACCACGAGCAGGTCGCTGTTTTTAATGAGCGCCTCCACCGCATCTACACTCGTGCCGCTACGCCAATGCGCGACGCGCAAGCCGGGCATGAAGCGGGCGGATTCCGAGCGCCAGTTATCCATCACGCTTTTCGGGCAGACGACGAGCGAAGGCTTGCCAGTAAAGGCGGGCAGCTCGCGCAGCCATGCGAGCCAGGTGAGTGTCTGGAGTGTTTTGCCGAGGCCCATGTCGTCGGCGAGGATGCCGCCGAAGTTATTGCTCGCGAGGTAGGCGAGGAAATGGAAACCGGAGATTTGGTAAGGCCGCAGCTCGGCGTGGATAGCTGCTGGCAGCGGCGGGACGACGCGCGTTTGGATTTCTGTGACGCGCTTTTGGATCTGCAAGACGCGCTCTTTTGGCAGGAGCTTTGCGGCGGCGCGGCCTGCGAGCTGGAGCGCGTGGAGGCGCTGTGGCTCGGGGGAGAAATCCTGCGAGCTGAGGCCGAGATCGGCGAGGCGTTCTTCGTCGCCTTCGCCCATTTGGAAATCCAGCCGCCGCCAGCCCTTGCCCTTGAGCCGCACAAATTGCCCGCGCGATTCGAGGAGCAGTTTGATGTCCGCTTTCGTGAGCGTGGTATCCGCGACATCCAGCGCCACTCGGAGGTCGAACCAATCTACGCCCGCCTCCTGCACATCGAGCTTCACCGCAGCGAGCACGGCTCCGGTGCGGAAGGTATCGAGCTGCGGATCGAGCCGCAGGGAGACGTTGGCGGGCACTTGCTGGAGCCACTCGGGGAACCACTCGGCAAACTTCCTCCCCGCCACGCGATCCCAATAGGTCTCGGTGGCGTTCCATTTTACCCCCAGCCCGGCGAGCAAGTCTGGCACTGCCTCCAGCGCAGAGCGGTCGCGCCGCACGATGCTGTTCTTTTTCCCCTCGCGCTTGCCGTCACTCATCACGATCCAGCCATCGCGCATATACTGCTCGTTGCCTTCATCTGTGCCGAAATCCGCGTGCGCGTGGACGACGAGATGCTCGCCGCCGCCGTAGGGATAATCCTCCAGCGCACACGAGAGCACCGCCGATGCACGCAGTGTGGTGACGCGATCTGCGAGCCTCGGCGGCATCGGCAAAGCGAGCCTCTCCAGCAGCGCCACCCCGTCGTCGCTCTCCACGACTTGCGCGGGGATTGTGGCGGGCGTCGCGGGGTTGGTAGGCAGGCCGTGCAGCGGCTCCGTCTCGAAAATCTCCGTCTCCGCAACGTAGAAAGGCTGTGGCCCATCCAGCGTGATGAGCATCGGCGGCGCGACCGTGCCATCGGGCCTCACAAGGCGAAAGCGATAGCTGCCTTGCTCATTCTCCGCCGGCTCCAGCGCCCAGCACAGCTTCTCCGCGCTGCGCGTGAAAGGCTGCCCTCCCGGTGTGAGCACGCGCTCCTCGATACCCGGCGTGCGCAGGAGATTCCCGATCATATTACCCACCTCCGGCTCCGCCCAAGTCTGGCTCGGCACGAGCGTGCCGTAGGGGCGGAAAGCGCGCATCACTTCGCGCGATGCCACATCTATCTCGCACTCACCGGCGGCGACTTCGCGGTCGAGTTTGCCGAGGCCCGTCAGCTTTGCGGGCACATACTCGCCCCTCCCATCGCGCCGCATTTCGAGATGCACCGCCTTGCTAGTGATCCGCACGCGGAACTCCACACTCGGCCTGCGCGCGGGCTGCTCCAGACTATTCGTGAGCCACCGGCTCCACCGCTCCACCTCCCGCTGCCGCTCCCACGGCGCGACCAGTGCCTGCACCTCTTCATCGCGCGTGATGGCTCCGAGAAATACAGGCAGCGGGCGCTTCTTCGAATGCATAAAATGCGCGAGATACAGCCACGCCTGCCACACATCCTCAGGCGGTTCCGGCCAAAGTTCATGGGCCTCTTGATTCCGCAATACTTCCCTCCCCAGGAAATCTTTCAGCGCCAGACCCGCCACCTCTTTCGCCCGCGAAAACTGCGCAAAAATCCTCTCCACCTCCTCCGCAAACGCGTGTTCTGCCCCCTTCAGCTCACGCTCCAATTTCCCCGCCACAATCTCCGCAAAACTATCGCCATCCTTCTTCCCCTTCTTCGCCGGCTTTTTCTCCTCACCCACCTTGCGCGGCGGGTCCAGCAGCCCATCGTCGCTTTCCGATAAATGCAAAATCGCCGCGTAGCAGTGCTTGCAGTTCGCCAACACCGGGCACGTGCAGGAGCACGTCCATTTCTTTTTTCTAAACGAGAGCCGCTGAGTGTAGATGCTGCCGCCCAGCACCTCGGCGGTATAAAGATCCTCATCATCCGTCGCCCACAGTTTCAAGACAGCGCCCTCCGTAAAAAGTGCCGCCCCCCGCGCACTCGCGCCCTCCTCCATCGTATCGAGATAAAGCTCGGCTGCGGCACGCTGTTCGTCGGTAAGAAATTCGCCCATAATTAGCCCGCCATCGTCCAAGCCCGCCCCCCTCACCGCAAGCGTGAAATGCCTCGCCTCGGTTCTTTTTCCAACCGCACGGATCGGTGCTCGAACCACACCCACCTCAGATATCGGTGAAAGTGCTCTGCCGCAGTTCCCCTCATGGAGTAGCGGAGCAGCGGGGCGGCATTTGCGGGGCGGGAAAAGGCCGATTTGGCGTGTTCGACGGCATCTGCGGAGAGCAAAAAAGGAGAGTCGAAGGCTTCGACCGTCCCTGCGGGCAGCAAAAAAGAAGCATCGAAGGCTTCGACCGTCTTTGCGGGAGGCAAAAAGCGAGCATCGAAGGCTTCGACGGTCTCGGCGGACAGCAAAAAGGGAGCGTCGAAGGCTTCGACCGTCCCAGCGGGGAGCAAAAAAGCGGCGTCGAAGGCTTCGACGGCCATTTCCGGGAGCCCAAAAGGAGCTTCGATCACTTCGAGAGTCTTTTGCGCAGCCAAAAAGAGGCATCTTTCATTTCCAAACAAAACAACAACAGCAATTAACACCATAATATGGCCAGTAACCAAAAAACCGCCCGGGAGTGAGAAGCAAGGCCGTAGCAAATCCGCACGAAGCCTTATCCTCCCCACCCCGTCCCCCCCCTCGCCGAGCGCCTCGACCTGCCCGCTTTCACCAGCACCATGCGCGGCGTGTTGTTCCCGACGATGAGGTTATTGAACACTGCACTTGAGACTCCGCGATATTCCGCCACACATACGGAGAAAATATGAGCTTTGATGTAATTGAACTTTGTGCGGGTGGCGGTGGCCAAGCCTACGGCCTAGAAATGGCGGGCTTTCATCACGCCGCCGCAGTCGAATACGAGGCACAGTTTTGCACGACGCTGCGAACGAATCGGCCTCACTGGAACGTCGTTCAGCAAGACATTCGAAACCTTCGTCCCAACGATTTTACGGGCGCGGACTTGTTGGCAGCAGGAGTCCCGTGTCCGCCATTCAGCATTGCCGGTAAGCAACTCGGTGCAGACGACGAGCGCGACATGTTTCCTGCTGCGCTCGCTCTTATTGAAGGCGCACGGCCCCGTGGCGTTCTCTTTGAAAACGTGCAGGGGCTCGCGGCTGCAAAGTTCTCCGGCTATCGCAACGAGTTGATGA
>JAYVQK010000126.1:0-7762 GCA_043757005.1 Verrucomicrobiaceae bacterium | reverse complement strand
GAGAAATTGAAGTCCGTATTGTAAATCGGGAACGCTCCCATGTTCACGAAAGGCGTGACCGTTTTCGTGATCTGGTAGCGGCCTTGCAGCGCAAATCCATCGAAGCCGAGATCGTCGTCGTAGATCAAATCCGTGGAGAAAAACGGGTTGTCAAATCGCCCGCCGGTGATCGTGACGCGCTTATCGGGATCCGCGCCGCCTTCGTATTTGATGAACGCGCGATCCAGCCAGATGGCGTATTTGCTGAAGTTGCCGCCGCCCGCACCCAGCGATTGGTTCGTGGTAGTCGGTGCGGTGTCTTGCCCCGTGGCGATGCGGACGCCCGCAGTGAAGCCATCGCCCATATCCACCTCCGCGCCGAGCCTCATGCGGAGACGATAACGCTGGCGGTCTTGATCCACATTGAGCTGTGGCGAAAAGACCGTGCCGCTCACGTCGTAAGGCGATCCTGTATTGATCGCATTGAAGTTCGGAAATGCTCCCGTGTTGTCGTTGCCGATGGGGAAATAGTTCCCCTCGTAACGCAGGCGGATGTCGCCCTTCACGCGAAACTTCGCAACCCAATCGGGCAGCTTTGTCGCACCGACCCAGCCTTGCGCTTTTGCCTGCGCCACCATGTCGTTGCGCAGCTCGTCGCGGATCTGCTTTTTCACGATCTCGGGGATGTAAGTCACGCGCACCGCGTCTTCGGGCGGCGGCGCGTTGTCTGGCAAAGCGTTCGTCGCCACGGCCTGTCGCACGACTTCTTGCGCTACGGCCTGCGCATCCATCTGCGTCGCGGTGCGCGCGCCAGCGGCTTCTTGCTGGGCTTGGCGGACTAATTCAGCGGCGTCCTCTTTTTCCAGAAGACCTTTTTTCACGAGACGATTGATGAGGTTAATCACGACGCTTTCCGATGGGGAGGCGTTCGTCGTGCCGATCAAATCCGCTGGCCCCGCAGTGGCAGGAGCGGACGCGACCTGCGTGTCGGCAGGAGCCTCAGCAGGCTTGGTTTCTTGCGGAGCGGCTGGGGTCTCGGCTGCACTCACTGGCGCGTCCGTGGATTTTGCACCTGCATCGGCAACCGGCTGTGCGGCTGCGATGGTAAAGGTCGCGCCAACTGGCAGCGGCGGCTCTACGGGACGCCCGGCATTGGCCCTCGTGCAAAGCGAACTGACCAGCGCGACGATTGCAGTGAGCGACGCTCGCGAGTGATTCGCGGACTGTTTTAGAATCAAGTTTTGAGACATTTGGTAATTGGAAAAATTAGTTCGGACGCCGCGCGCTCACGCGCATGACGATTGGCGTGGGCATCCCTTCCGGTGGTGGCTGGCTGAGTTGCAGGCCCGTGAGCACTTCATCGCGGATGGCGGCATCGAGCGCGGCGTCGCCTGTGGATTTATCGAGCTTTGCGCGAGTGATGCGGCCTGCGGCATCCGGCCAGACGCGAACTTCGATGGTCAGGCTCGCTGTGCGCGTGCGCGGGTTGTTGCGCAGCGCCTCCGTGATGCGCGTCTGCACCTGCGCAGCATACCAGCCATACTTCGATTTGGCGTTCATCGGGCGCGGGCCAAAGAAGCCGCCACCCTTGCTCTGCCCGAGTGTGATGCCGCCTGTAGATGGGCCTTTGATCGCCGTGGCAGCAGCAGGCTCCGGCGGCGCTTCATCCGGCTTGTCCTCCTCCTGCTTCTCCATGTCCTGCTTCATCGCCTCGGGCGGCGGCGGTGGCGGTGGTGGTGGCGGTGGCGGCGGTGGGAGTGCGATTTGCACCATCGTCATGTTTTCTTTCTTTCCACCACTGCCATCGGCTTTCGAGAGGATCTTCACGGCAAAGACGATGCCGACGATGGCGAGGCTGCTCACGATGATCGGGCCGATCCATCTTTTGATTCCCGTCGGTTTTTCATCCTCATCACCCCAGCTTTCATGCGCTTGGACGCGCACTGGCGGTGCGAGAGTTGCGGTGCTGTTTTCGTTGTCAGTGTTTGAATTCATGGGGAAATTATTTCGCTGATTTCGTTGCGAGGCCGACTTTGGTGAGGCCAAGTTTTACCACCACGCCGAGCACGTCCGTGACGCTCTGATACTGCGTGCCGCTGTCGCCTTTGATGATGACGGGCACCTCGGGATTCGCCGTCTTCGCCTGCGTGAGCCGCACTTCGAGGTCGCCGAGCGTGACGCTCTGCTTATCGAGGTAGATTTGCCCCGCGTTGTCCACTTCGATGACTTTCACCTTGTTCTTGTCGTCCTCTTTTTTCTTCTGCGGCGTGTTGCTGCCGCGAGGGAGGCTGGCCTTGATCCCCTGCACCGTCGCCGTGGTCATCAGGATGAAAATGACCAGCAACACGTAGGCGAGATCCAGCATCGGGGTGATGTTGATTTCGTCGTAGGGTTTGTCGTCTTGGACTTGCATGGCGCGTAGTTATTTCGAGGCTTTCGTCGCGAGGCCGACTTGGGTGATGCCCACTTGGCCGACGACGGTGAGCACATCCATGATGGCCTGATATTGCGTGGTGCGGTCGCCTTTGATGATGATGGGGAGGTTCGGATTTTCCGCCTTGAGCTGCGCGAGTCGGCCTTCGAGTTCGCTGAGTGAGACGGGCGAAGTATCGAGGAAGACTTTGCCCTCGGTATTGATCGTGATGGCTTTGACCTTCTTCTCCGCGAGGCTCTTCGTGGCAGCACTTCCCGCAGGTAGATCGGCCTTCAAACCCTGCACGGCTGCGGTGCACATGAGGATGAAGATGACGAGCAACACGTAGGCGAGATCGAGCATCGGGGTGATGTTGATGTCGTCGTAGGGCTTGTCGTCTTGGATCTGCATGGTGCCTCCTACTCGCCCTTCTCTTTGTAAAATTCGGCCATCTTCGTGACGAACTCATCAATGAAGATGTGCATATCGTCCTTCGCGTCTTTCACGCGAGAGAGGATGTAGTTGTAGCCAAAGAGCGACGGAATCGCGACGGCCAGCCCGGCGACGGTGGCGAGCAGCGCGGAGGCGATGCCGGGCGCGATGGCGTTCACGTTCACCTCGCCCGCCGCAGCCACGCCAGCGAACGTAACCATGACGCCGACGACGGTGCCGAGGAGGCCGAGGAATGGGCCGCCGGAGATGCAGATGGTGAGGAGCACTATGAGCTTATTGATCTTCTGCGTCTCGCGGACGAGGCCACCATCGAGCGCGGCGCGGATGGCTTGGATGCTACGTCCTGCGAGGCCGCGACGCACGCCGTCGTGCCGATCTGCGGCGAGGCGATGGCGGATTTCTTCTACGCCGATGTGGTAGATGCGATAGACGGATGAGCGGCGTAGTTTTTTCGAGTTCTCTTTAGTCACGCGACCGCCGAGCGACTTGGATTTCTCCACATCGTCATCATCGAGCACCGTGAGGTCGGCGGCGACGAAGCGCCATTGCGCCATGAAGATCGAGTTGCCGCTCGCGATGCCGTTGAGGTAGCGCGTTTTGCTGACCATCACATACCAACTCATCACCGCCATGACCATGAGGACGACGATGACCGCCCAGCCGAGGCCATCCAGCGAGGCGACGATGGTGCCGAAGGTGCCCGTGGTGAGCCAACTGAACCAATTCGTCGGCACTTCCTGCGCGCCGACGACGATGGTTTTCGCCGCCTTTTCACCGCCCTGTCCGAGCGCGGCGAGTGCGATGAAACCTGCGGGGCGGGCGACTTTGTGGATTTGAAATTCATCCATTTCGCCGTTGAAACCCGGCTCCCCCGCAGCGACATCGCCGCCGAGATTGAGCTTCGTATTCAGCACGGGCATCCCGGCGGTGAGCACGTTCACGGGCTCGCCATTTACGAAGAGCGTGGTTTTTGCCGACTCGCAAACGACGGCGATATGCGCCCACGAGCCCGGCTGCAAAGGCTGCGCAGCGGCGACGCGCTGGCCGGAGATTTCTACGGTGGGCTTGCCGTTATCGAGGCTGAGGACGAAGGACTGATCTTTGTCGCGACGGCTGGCGAGCACGCCAGTGGCCTGCAAGGGCTTCACCCAAAGCGAGAGTGTGACTGGCGCTCCGCCGCTCCACAGCAGCGACGACGAGGGCGAGATCTGCACGGTGGTCTTGCCATTAAAGAGCACGCCGCTGCCGCTGAGTGCGCCGTCGGACTTGCCGCCGGGGCCTTCTGCGGAGTTGCCGTTCTTCGTGGAGTCGGAAGGTGCCTGCCCGCTTTCTGCGAAATGAAATACGAGCACTGTCTCAGTATCGTAGCTGCCTTTGGGGTCGTCGGCTTTCGCGGCTTTCGCGTCATTGGAGCCGTAGTAGAGCCAGAAGGCTGTCTTCGCATTCGGCTTCACCTCGGGCAGCTTCACCCATGCAAATGCTTCGAGTGTGTCGGCGTTTAATTTCTCGATGTGATGCGTGAGCACCGTCTTTCCGTCCTCGGCGACGAAGCGGATGTCGCTGAAATCTTCCTTTGCCGTGCTCGGCCAGTTTGCGTCGAAAAGCCGCACCAACACAGTCGCGCCGCCGATAGGCTCGGTGATGCTCGCGCCGGTTTGGGTGGTATCCACGGTGATTTTTTTGCGTGCCGTCCACGCGCCATCCCACCAGTCGCCAGCATGCACGCTGGTGCAAAGTGTGAGCGCCGCCACAAAGCCAAGCAGCAGTTTCATCCAGAGATTTTTCTTATTCGTAGTGATGTCCATTTGGGTCGTTCGGTAAAAAAGTGATGCAGCCTAAAAGTCCGCCCACAGGCGGAAATTGACGCTCGCGTCGTGCGAGTGCGTCGTGCTGAGCGTCGTGAATGGGATGGCGAATTCCAGGAGGCCGTGGAAGTGCTCGGCGAGTTGCAGCTCGCTGCCGAGGCCCATGCTTGCAAGGCGGAAGGACGATTGCTGTTCGTTGGCCACATCGTGAAGCGTGAGCGTGCCCATGTCGCCAAAGGCGTAAAAACGCCACTCATTCCCGGTGCTCTCCTCGGCGGTGCCGACGGTGCGTTTCATCCGCAGCAGCGAGGGCGTGCGCAGTTCGAGCGTGCTAAAGAGCCCGTTGTCGCCGAGCGCCTCGGCTTCGAGGTAGCCGCGCGCGGTGCCCATGCCGCCGCCGCCAAATTGCTCACTGTTCACGAGCGGTTGGTCGCTGGCTTGGCCGCTGATCTTGGAGAAAAGCTCCCAGTCATTTCGCAGCTTCTGCGTGTGGGCGAGGCTGCCATGCACATAGATGAAATTGCCGTCCGCCTTGAGCCGGTTTGCTTCAAATTGATCCGTCGGTTGCGCGCGAACTGCACCCAGCGTTCCTTGGGGCACTCGCTGCTTCGTCTTATCGTCTATGTAGATCGGCGTGCGACTGCCAGTGCCGCGCAGGCCGAAGGTCACACCGAGGCTGAGTTCCGTGCTGCCCGTCTCGGCGCGCTTGGTTTTTGCAGGATCGGCGAGATCGGGCACTTCTTTGGAGTGCAGCCAAGTGCCGTCCCACGTCGCGCTGAGTGGGTAGTAGGTGATGGGCGTGGAGTCGGTGACGCCCGCGAGGGTGATGGCTTGTTCGAACTTTTTGTAGTCCACCCCCACGCTCAACGACTGGAAAAAGCCATCCAGCGTGGGCAGGGTGAAAATGCCGCGCACGCCGAGGATATTGCCTTTTCCCGCGACAGCGGCACTGCCGAGCGTGGAGACGTTGCTGTCCTGCTTTGTGCCCGTGAGCATGAGGCTGAAATCATCCACCCCGGCAAAGCGCGCGATGTAAAAGCCGGAGAACACTTTCACCTCGCTCAAGTCCTCGGGCGAAGTCTGGTAGCTCGCGCCGAGCGTGTGCCCGCGCTGCCAGAGGTTTGCGTAACTGAGCGAGCCATTCAGGCGGAGCTCGGTTGTATTGGCGCTGCTGCGATTATTCAGCTCGATGCTGCCGTGCAGGGGAGATTTGTCCTTCACGATCAGATCAATATCGAAGACTCCCGGCTCGCCTTCAAAGACGCCGGGCTCCCCGAGGCGAGGCGTGAGTTTGGGCTCCACGCGGCGGTCGGCGAGTTGATTGAGCGAGACGATGTCGCGCGTCACGTCGTTGAAATTGATCACCTTCCCCTCCGCCAGCGACTGCGCCTGAGCCTTCACGCGGCTCGGCATAAAATAGCGTGCGCCCGTGACGTGCAGTGCGCCGACTTTGCCCGCCAGCACTTGCAGCGTGACGATGCCGCCATGCCCGGTCTGCTCGGGGATCACCACCTGCGCCGTCTTGTAACCTTTGTCTTGGAAGGTCTTCTCCAACGCCGCGCGGGCTTTTTCCACATCGTCGAAAGTGCGCCCCAGCCCGAGGAAAGGATACACCGTCTCCTCCACCTCAATGCCCGGCAGCTCCTTCGCGCCGAGCACGCGGAATTCGCGAATGAGCATCGCGGGTTGCTTCTCCACAGCGGCAGCGGACTCCGGCGGCGGAGGCTGCGCGGCAAAGGAAACCGACGCGCCTACGACCAATGCCGCGCCCACGCTGCGAAGCGTGGCGGTGAGTCGTGTGGTGCAGTCGTGTGATGTCATTACGAGTGTAATAAACATGAGCCGTGTGACAGGACGACGGCCCGCTGGTGACAATCATGGGAAACAATGTGGCAAATGAAAGACACCCGCCAACCCGCATGGATGCTTGCGCGCAGTCTGCCAGCCTTCGAGCGCGGGGGGAACGCACACATCCCACTCCCGCCACGCCTACCGTGTTTCCAAGAAACTGTTGATCGAATCGGCAAGGTCGTTTTTCGTCATTCAAAAGAGCGGCGAGTGCGGGTAGCGCACGCGTCCCGCGTGTCATCCTTGGCGTCCCGCCGAGGATCGGGTGGGACGCACGACAGACGATGGGGTTCAGAGCAGGCGGCGTCTTCCCACGCTCGATGTTCCCGGCGGGACGCCGGCAATCCGGCGGCTGCCGGACGGGACGCATGCGCTACCCCGCACTCGTCGCTCGGCTTTTTGCGGTTTTAGTTGATTTAATCAGCGTCTCCAAATGGAGCCGCTGCTGAAACTCCTCGCATCATTTCCCCACGCCCCCCTATACCTCCCCCATGCCCACCAACCAACCAGCTCCACGACACCAAGAGAAGAAAACTTCCTCTCCAAAAACACTCTATTTTATCCTGCCACCGGAAACAGCCAGTCGTATGGCAGGAATTTAGGCGACTCAGCACATTTCCCATTATGCCCGGCTGTGTTCTTCATGTGAGTGGCGATGACTTCCGAGTGGATGATTTTCTCGCGGACAGCAACCTCCGACCTTATCGCGTCCACCACCGAGGCGACATCGGATTTCGTTCGCGGCGTTTTACCGACAGCGGACTCAGTCTCGACGGTAGTTCTGTTGACGGCGACCTCCACGCAGAAGTTAAAGACGCCATTGGCTTCCTTTCCACATACGAAGCAGAGTTACTGCGTCTGCACGATTTCCCTGGAGTTACCGATATGCGACTCGACTTTGCTTACTACCGCCGCGACGCGCTGGCCCAGTTCGACTACCTTCCACCAGACTTACTCGCACGCGCAGGCAAGCTCGGGATCGGTATTGAACTCTCTCTTTATGAACCAACCGCAGCCTAGCTGTCATGAAATCAAAGAATAAACTGCCTCGTCTCTTTCCGATTTCCGCCGTTGTCCTCATCTCCGTTTGGTTCGTCTTCGTGGTCGTCTGCTTCAGCGACGCTGGCAGCGACATTCTTCCGTTTCTTGCACTGGTTTACGGCAGTCTGATTTGGGGCTTTATCTGGTTCGTCAGGCTTATCGTGTCGCGTGTCCGTCAGCGACGTAGCTCCATTCCGCGCCAGACGCCGCGCCGCGCGTTGCT
>JAYVQK010000125.1:0-7774 GCA_043757005.1 Verrucomicrobiaceae bacterium | reverse complement strand
CGCGCGCCTGCGCTCTGCCGAATTTCTCTTGCACGCGGCTGCGGACGGGGGCGTCCGAAGCGATGAGGGCGTCGCTTTTACACAAAGCGACGGGGCGTCGCTTCTACACGGCGCTTTTTCCTCGCCAAACGCGGCGCGCTCGCGGAGACAAGCGCCCTCTTTTTTCTATGGCTATACTTGTTGATTCTCACACTCGCATCCTCGTCCAAGGCATCACCGGCGACTTTGGCTCCCGGCACGCTCGGCTCTCGCTCGACTACGGCACGCAGCTCGTCGCGGGCGTGACGCCCGGCAAAGGCGGGCAGACGTTCGAGCATGGCGGGCACAAGGTTCCCGTCTTCGACACGGTGGCCGAGGCCGCGAAACAAACGGGCGCGACGGTGAGCGTGATCTTTGTCCCGCCGCCCTTCGCAGCCGACGCGATTTTGGAAGGTGTGGACGCGGGGCTCGACCTCGTCGTGACCATCACCGAGGGCATCCCGGTGAACGACATGGTGAAGGTGAAAAGCGTGATGCAAGGCCGCAAGACGCGCCTCATCGGGCCCAATTGCCCCGGCCTCGTCACACCCGGCACGGGCAAGGATTCGCATGGCGGCTGCCGTATCGGCATCGCGCCCGGCTACATCCACAAGCGGGGCAATGTGGGCGTGGTTTCGCGCAGCGGCACGCTCACGTATGAGGCCGTCTGGCAGCTCACCACGCGCGGCTACGGCCAGAGCACTTGCGTGGGCATCGGCGGCGATCCGGTGAATGGCACCAATCACCTTGATGTGATGCGGATGTTTAACGAAGACCCCGAGACCGAGGCCATCATCATGATCGGCGAAATCGGCGGCGACGCCGAGGAACTCGCCGCCGCGTGGGTCGGTGCAAATTGCAAGAAGCCCGTCGCTGCATTCATCGCCGGAGCCAGCGCCCCAGCGGGCCGCCGGATGGGCCACGCAGGAGCCATTGTCTCCGGCGGAAAAGGCACAGCTGCCGCAAAGATCGCCGCTTTAAAAGAAGCAGGCATCGCCGTCGCCCCCACGCCCTCGCACATGGCGGAGACGCTGCTGCGCGTGTGGGGAAAGATCTAAGGGGCTGCTGATTGAATCATCGCGAGTCGGTTTGCGTCCTTCGAGCGAGCGAAGTGTGCGGGGGAGGGTGGGCGTCCCGCCCGCCGTGGCGGGCATCCTGCCCGGCACCCCGCGAACGTGGAGCGATGCGCCTTCGCGTGGGATGCGCTTCTCGTGCGTTCCGATGATCTAGGCGGGACGCCCAGATCGGCGGGCAGGATGCCCACCCTACCCCGCACCCATCGCTCGCTTGAAGATACTGTGTGAGGAACGAAAGGCTTCTCTCTCTGTCGTTGTGCTTTCGCGATAGACGACCGTGCGTTTTCCGCATGGCTCCGGCGCACAATACCCTCTAACGATACGCTGGCTCGCTCACTCTACGCCGAGCAGCTTATTTCCAATTTTATGAAGTCTCTTCTCAAACTCATCCTACTCGCCATCTTCGCCGTCACCGCGAACGCCGAGCCGCTCCGGGTCTTTATTCGCGGCGGCAAAAAAAGCCACGGCCCGAACGCTCACGAGCACGAGCGTTTCCTCAATGATTGGACGAAATTCCTCGGCGAGCGCGGTATGAAAACAGATGGCGCGATGGACTGGCCCACCGCCGAGCAGCTCAAGCAGACGGATGTGCTCGTGATGTATGCACAGGATGGTGGTAACGCCACGGATGAGCAAAAGACCAACCTCGCCGAGTTCACCAAACGCGGCGGCGGCATCGTGGTGATCCACACCGCAGCGGTGAGCAATGATCCCGTGTGGTGGAAGAGCGTGATCGGCGGCGCGTGGGTGCCGGGAAAGACGAAATGGAAGGAAGGCCCGATGGATCTCTATTACACGGAAAACCAGCACCTCGGCGGCGGACACCCTATCACGAAGGGCGCGTCGAATTTCCATATAGACGACGAGATTTACTACGACATGGACATCTCGCCAGACGTGCGAGTGCTGGCCACAGCCTACACGCCAAACGTCCGCGAAGGGCGCAAACCAGCCGAGGGCGGCAAGGCGAACATCTACGACATCCAGCCGCAGATGTGGGCGTTTGAAAAAGACAACTACCGCGCGGTGGTGAGCATCCCGGGGCATCTTTACTTCACATTTGAAAAGCCCCACTACCGCGCGATTTTACTGCGCTCGATCTCGTGGGTGGCGAAGCACGCGAACGTGGATGAATACTGCAAGCCGGAGGAAATCGCCGCGCTCACATACCCCGAGGGCGGGCCGCAAAAGCCAGCGGACACTTTGAAGAATTTGGAGATCCACCCCGACTTCAAACTCACCCTCGTCGCCGCTGAGCCGCTCATCACGAAGCCGATGAATTTCGACTGGGACCCTGCTGGCCGGATGTGGGTCGCGGAGACGCCCGAGTATCCGAATGGCAAGCGCGGGATGCGCCCCGACTATCGCGGCAAGGAGTGGAAAGACCACGGCGGCATTGACCCCGAGCCAGGCCAGCAAGAGCGCAAGGGGCTGGATAAAATCAGCATCCTCACGGACACGGACGGCGATGGCGTGATGGACAAAAAAGAGATCTTCTACGAGGGGCTCGAACTCGTCACGGGCCTCGTCTTTTACAAGGACGGCGTGATCGTCACGCAAGCGCCAGACATCCTCTGGCTGCGCGACACCGACCACGACGGCAAGTGCGACAAGATCGAAAAACTCTACACCGGGCTCGGCACTGGCGACACCCACGCAGTCATCAATAACCCGCGCTGGGGCTGGGACGGCTGGATCTACGCCACGCACGGCTACAGCGCCGGGCACGTGAAGTCTGGCGACGGCACGAAAGACTTCGGCACGGACGGCAGCGGCGTCGTGCGTTTCAAACCCGACGGCTCGGCTTTTGAGCAATACAGCTCGAAGGGCGGCAATACATGGGGCCTCGAAATCACCGGCGACAACCGCGTAATGTGGACGCAGCCGACGAGCGGCGAGCTACTCATGCAAGTCGTGCTGCCCGAGTATGCGCTGGCACGGGGGAAAATCGGCAACACGCCGAGCTACAACGTCGTCGAGAAATCCGGGAAGACTTTCCCCGCGATGTCGTGGGAGCAGATGGCCTATGTGCAGATTGATTGGGTGGGCTCTTTCACCGCCGCCGCTGGTTGCGTGATCTACGACGGCGGCTCGTGGCCCGCAGAATACAATGGCGACTACTTCACCACGGAGCCGACGATCAATATCGTCCACCACGCCAAGCTCACGCCTAAGGGTTCGAGCTACACTTTTAATAAACAGCCCGGTCGTGAAGAGACGGAATTCATCCGCAGCAAAGATATGTGGTGGCGTCCCATCGAGGTGCGCGTCGGCCCGGATGGCGCAGTGTATATCGGCGACTTCTACAACCAAGCCGTGATCCACAACGACACGCGCGGCCCCGACCACAACAAAGTCAACGCCGCCGTCCGCCCCGACCGCGACCATTACTTTGGCCGCATCTGGCGGCTCGATCACAAGGATGCGAAGAAGATCGCGGTGCCGGATTTGTCGAAGGCGGGCGTGAAAGAACTCGTCGCCGCACTGGAACATCCGAACCGTGTAGTGCGGATGAGTGCAAGCCGATTGCTTGTTGAGCAGGCAATCAAAAATGGCAAAGAGGGCTCTGGCGCTTGGACAGCAGCCACTTTGGATTTGAAACAGCTACTTCGCAGCTCAAAGTCTAGTGATGCTCGGATCGCTGCAATGTGGACCATCTTTCGATCTGGCGGACTTATGATGGATGCGTGCGCGAGTGACATCATGCAGGGGCTTTCAAACGAGAATGCTGACGTCCGAAGAAATGCGGCTGCGATAATGGAAGAAGCTGCTGTGAGCAAAGATTCTATGGCTCAAATATACTGCGGTTCCTTGCCAAAGTTGTTCGGTGATGTTGATGGCCAAGTCCGTATCGCCGCACTCCGCGCGCTTGCTGCAAGTGAAGTGAATGATGACGCAGCCAAAGCCCTCATCGCTGCATGGCCAAAGTTTGATGATGATTTCCAGCGTAGCGCAGCCATCGGTGCGGCTTCGCGGAATCCTGCGGCTAGCATCGCGGCGGCGCTCGATAGCTCGGATGCGGCTGCTTTAGCACCGCTCGTGAGTGCTCTGGCGCAGACGGTGAATGGCGAGGACGCGGGCAAGCTCGTGATCTTACTGGCTGGCAAGCCTGCTTCGGCGGATGCGCTCAAGAAAAGCATCCTCGGCGTGCTCACGAAAAACGTGAAAGACGCGCCTGCAATGACTCCAGATCTCTCCGCCGCGCTGACGAAATTGCTTGCGAGCGGGGCCAGTGGCTCGGCTCTGCCGATTGCGGCGAAGTGGGACAAGGCCGGCGCGCTCAAGGGCGAGGTGGCGAAGCTCACGGTGGGGCTGTTTTCCTCCGTGACCAATGCCAAGGCCGACGACAATGCGCGGCTCGCGGCGGCGCAGAGCCTCCTCGGCCTTCGCGGGACGGATGCGAAAATCCTACCTACTCTCGTGGCGCAACTCGCGGCGGATGGCACGCCGGGCTTCAAGCGCGCACTCATCGGCGCGCTCGGGGAGACGGACGACGCCAGTGTGGGCGCGGCCATTTCCGCTGCTTACGGAAAGCTCCCGGCGGACGTGCAGCCTGCCGCCTTTGACGCCGTGCTCAAGCGCGCCGACTGGGCCATCGCATTCCTCGATGCGGTGAAAGCCAAAGTCGTGGACCCCACGACGCTCGGGCCGACAACGGCCTCCCGCCTGCGCACGCACCCGGACAAAACGGTGGCCAAGCGCGCGAACGAAATGCTCAACGAACTCACCCCGATGGCGCAGGCAAAAAAGGAAGTCATCGCCAAGCTCTCGACTATCGTGGAGGGCAAAGGCAACCCGGCGAACGGTAAGGCGCTCTTCACCGCGACGTGCGCGATCTGCCATAATTTCGACGGCGCTGGCGCGAACATCGGGCCGGGCCTCACAGGCATGGGCTCACACGCGGCGGGCGAGCTGTTAACGTCTATTGTGGATCCAAACGCCGAGGTGGACCCGAGCTTCACCGCTTGGAATCTCGAAACAAAAGACGGCCAGTTTTACTCCGGCGTGATCGCGGCGGAGAACGCGGCGAGCATCACGCTGAAAAGCCTCGCTGGCGTGCAAGAGGTGAAAGTCGCCGCGCTCAAGAGCCGCGTGAATACAGGCCGCTCGCTCATGCCCGAGGGCTTTGAAGGGCTCGGCGGCGAGCCGCTGCGCGACATCATCGCGTATATGCAGAGCGTGGATGGCGGAAAATTCCGCGTGGTAGATTTGAAGGACGTCTTCACTGCCGACACGCGCCAAGGGCTCTACGCCTCGCAGGAGTCGAAGGTGGATACGTTGATGTTCAAGAAATTCGGCAACGTCACCGTGGAGGGCATCCCTTTTAACATCGTGGACGCCGCGAAGAGCAGTAACGGCAACAACGTGCTCATCCTCAAAGGCGGGCCTCGCAATTCCTTTGCTGGCGGTCTTCCCGCGCGGGCGGAAGTGCGGCTCGGCGGCTTTGCTGCGAATCGCCTCCACTTCGTCGGCGGCGTCACTGGCTGGGGCTACAAAGGGGAAGGCGACGCATCGCCCGTGATGAAAGTCACCGTGGTTTATGCCGACGCGCAGACCGAGGAGATCGTGCTGCAAAATGGCGTGGAATTTGCCGACTACGGCCCGCGCGTGGAGGTGCCCGGCTCGAAGTTCGTGGACCTCGTCAGCGCGCACCAAGTCCGCTACTTCGCCAAGCAGCTCAAACGCAGCGCGCCGATCGAGAAGCTCGTGCTGGAGAGCTTCGGCAATGGCGACGCCGCGCCGACGACCGTGGCCATCACTGCGGAGCTGGCGGATGCCAATGCCAAGCCGCTGCAAAGTGGGATAGGCGCCCCGCCAGTCCAGGGCGGCGTCCCCAGCGAAGAAAACTTCAAACCACAGTTCGACGACGCCGTGCCGCAGCCACCAGCCAAGCGCCCAGCGAATGGCCCGCGCGTGCTCCTCGTGGGCGGCGGCAGCTCGCACGACTTCGTGAAGTTTTTCGGCGCAGCCGATAAAGCCCTGCTCACGCCAGTCGTCGGCTGGGTGGACTTCACGCAAAACGCCAACGGCATCGCCGCGATCCTCGACCGCGTGGACGTGCTCGTGTGGAGCGCAAACCAGCCCCTCTCCGCCGCCACGCGCAAGGCGCTCGTGGATTTTGCGGCAGCAGGCAAAGGCATCATCCCACTGCACCCCGGCACCTGGTATGCGTGGAATAATTTCCCGCAATGGAACAAGGAAGTCGTCGGCGGCGGCACGCGCGGCCACGACTCGCTCGGCGCGTATCCCGTGAAAGTTACCGTTCCCGAAAGTCCGATCATGAAAGGAGTGCCCGCCGATTTCGAGATCACCGATGAGCTGTATAACTACATCGCCGATCCCGCAGGCAACCCCGTGGAAGTCCTCGCCACCGCCACGAGCCCAAAGACCGGCAAAGTCTTTCCGCAAGTCTTCATCGTAAAGCACCCAAAAGCCCGCATCGTCGGCATCACCCTCGGCCACGACGCCCGCGCCCACGATCTCCCCGCCTACCAGACGATCCTCAAAAACGCCGTGCAGTGGGCGGCAGGAAAGTAAGCGCAACTGCGCCTATCAGTGTTCCATCTGTGTTCATCAGTGGCTAAAAACAAAAGTTGCGTTGGTAAAACAACTGCGGCCTGAGTTTTCGGGAGTCCCCTTATTGTGGGTGGGTGGTAAAATGGGAATCGCGCTGGCATCGTTTCCGCTATCTCTCGGCGTATGGCTCGTATTGATCAGTATTTTAAATTCATGAAGGAGCAGGACGCTTCGGATCTGCATCTTTCCACTGGGAATCCGCCGATCCTCCGCATCCATGGAGAGATTGTGCGCGTGGATGCTCCGCTCTTTACCAGCGATGATCTGAAGTCGCTCGTGTATGAGATCGCGCCGGAGCACAAGGTGAAGCAATTTGAGGAAACGGGAGATGTGGATTTCGGTTACGAGTATCCCGGCTTTGCGCGCTTCCGGGCAAATTTCTTTAATCAAAAATACGGCATCGCGGCAGTCTTCCGACTCATCCCGAGTAAGGTGCTCACGGCGGATGAGCTGGGATTGCCGCCAGTGCTTAAAAAATTCTCGATGCTGAAGAAGGGGCTGGTGCTGGTGACGGGGCCGACGGGGTCGGGGAAATCTACGACACTGGCGGCGATGATGGATTATGCAAATCTGCATCGGAAGGATCACATCATCACGGTGGAAGACCCCATCGAGTTCGTCCACCAGAGCCAGCAGAGCCTCGTAAATCACCGCGAAGTCGGCGTGCATACGAAGTCGTTTGCATCCGCGCTAAAAGGCGCGTTGCGTGAGGACCCGGACATTATCCTTGTGGGAGAAATGCGCGACTTGGAGACCATCGAACTGGCTCTGACAGCGGCGGCGACGGGCCATTTGGTCTTTGGCACGCTTCACACGCCGAGCGCGCCGAAGACGATTGATCGTATCATAGATGTCTTCCCTGCCGGGCAGCAAAACCAGATCCGCGCGGGTCTCTCGGAGTCGCTCAAGGGCGTGGTGGCTCAGAATCTTTTCAAACGCATAGACAAGCCGGGCCGGTGCGCTGCGCTGGAGGTGCTCGTGGTGGATACGCCGATCGCAAATCTCATCCGCGAGTCCAAGACGCACCAGATCACGGGGATGATGCAGGTGGGCAAAAAGAAGGGCAACCAGCCGCTCGACGACGCCATCATGGAGCTGCTGCG
>JAYVQK010000124.1:0-7791 GCA_043757005.1 Verrucomicrobiaceae bacterium | reverse complement strand
GTGCTGACTTTCATCGGCACGTTTGGGATGTTTATTTCGCTCTTCCTGCTCTTCATGCGCTTTCTCCCGATGATTACGATTTTCGAGGTGAAAGCGGTCATCCCAGAGGCTGATCCGCATCATCACCCAGAGGATGAATCTCATTCTACGCCGACGGAGGCGGCTGCTCACTAGTCATGGCTGAATACAAACGTCTCTTTGCCCTCGGGGCTGAATTCGACAGCGCCACGTCGCTTTACGAAGCTGCGCAAAAGGTGCGCGACGCGGGCTTTTCCGCATGGGATTGCCACTCGCCCTTTCCGATTCACGGGATGGATAAAGCGATGGGCATGGGCAAATCCTGGCTCGGTGCCTTCGTTTTCGTCTGCGGCATCACTGGCTTCCTCACAGGGCTTGGGCTCGTCACCATCACGAGCTTCGGCATTTACCCGACCATCGTGAACGGCAAGCCGAACGACTGGCTACACGGCCTCGGAGCGCTCCAGTTTTTCTTCCCCGTGATGTATGAGCTGACGATTTTGTTCAGCGCGTTCGGAGCGGTCTTCGGCATGATTCTCCGCAACGGTCTGCCAAAGTGGCATCACCCGCTCTTTAACTGGAGCCGATTCAGCAAGTCCACCGACGACAAGTTTTTCATCGTGATCGAGAGCCGCGACCCGCAGTTCTCGGAAACCAAAACCAAGACGCTGCTCGAAGGCATCGGCGGCAAGCACGTCACACCCGTTTTCGATCAGGATTAAGACCATGTTGAAAATCGCATTTGGAGCCATATCTATCGCAGCCCTCGTCGGCCTCGGCCTCGCGGGCTTCCGTGGGGCAAAGATGGAGCACACACCCGTCGAGTGGTTTAATGACATGGCTCACCAGCCCCATTACCTGCCACAACACACCACCCACTTTTTTGCCGACGGCAACTCCGCACGCCAGCCGATCCCCGGCACGGTGCCGATTGGCTTTACGTTGGAAGGCCGCTATTCGCAGACCGAGGGAAATAACCTTGTGGACGGCACGGGTGGCTTCACGAATCAGGCCGACTACCTGAATACAGGTCGTTTCGGCGACGTTTTCGGCGACGGCATCCCCGAGACATTCGCAGCACGCGGCGAGGCGCTCGTCTCTCGCGGGCAGCAACGCTTTAATATCAACTGCGCCATCTGCCACGGCAGGGCAGGCGCTGGAAATGGCGTCATCAAAGGGATGGGATTCATCACCATCGCTTCGCTGCTCGACGACCGCCTCCGCTTGCAGCCCGACGGACAGATTTACAACACCATCACCCACGGCAAAAGCACGATGGGCGCTTACGGACCAGTCGTCACCGTGGAAGACCGCTGGGCCATCGTCTCCTACGTGCGCGCTTTGCAGCGCGCCGCAGGCGGCAAACTCGCTGACCTCCCCGAGGTCGAGCAAAAGAAACTTCAAGAGCAGAAATGAGCCACCACCAAGCTATCCCAAACTCGGAGAAGTTTGACGCCTCCAAAGGCAAACAACTCAAGACCATCCTCCAAGGTGCCGCTGCACTTGGCGCGATCGGCACACTCATCACGTTCTTTCTCGATAAAGAACTGGGCGCACACGCATGGCTCTTCGGATTCATGTATTTCTTCACCGTGCTAGTCGGCTGCTTCTTCTGGAACTGCCTCCACCACGCCACCGATTCCGAGTGGTCCGTCGTCGTCCGCCGCCAGATCGAAAACCTCTCATCGCTGCTGAAATACATCGGCATCTTTTTCATCCCCGTCGCCCTCTGCGCTTGGATCCTTTACCGCTGGTTCAATCTAAAACCCGGCCAAGATATGTTGCTCGACGGCACGAAAGGTCTCTACCTCAACAAGCCATTCTTCTGGGGCCGTGCGATCTGCTTCTTCGGCCTGCTCGGTTTCCTTTCCACTTCACTCCGCAAGCGCAGTATGGCGCAGGATACCGACGGTGCGGCAGTGCATACGCTGAAAATGCGCGCACTCGCCGTCGCAGGCATCCCGGCCATGGCGATCTGCCTGACTTTTGGTGGTATTGATTGGATGAAGGCGCTCAATCACCACTGGTTCTCGACCATGTGGGGCGTGTATCTTTTCGCCGGAGCGGCAGGAGCCTCAATGGCACTGATCGTCCTCACGGTGAGCTGGCTGCAAGACAAAGGCTACCTCAAGCCCGTGAATGAAGAGCACTATCACTTGATGGGTAAGTTCCTCTTCGCGTTCACCGTCTTCTGGGCCTACATCGGCTTTAGCCAGTATATGCTCATCACTTACGCAAACATTGATGAAGAGACGATCTACTTCCGCGTTCGCAACACGGGCGGCTGGAATTACCTCAGCATGTTCCTCGTCTTCGGTCGCTTCTTCTTCATGTTTGTGCCGCTCCTTTTTCAGGGCTTAAAGAAGAGCAAAAAAATCCGACTCGTCGCTGCTTGGATTCTCCTCATGCAGTTCCTTGATCTCTTTCTCATCATCATGCCCGAGTATTACCCGCAGGGTTTCTCCATCGTGGCGGTGATCGCAGCAGTTTTCCCATGGCTTACGATTGCGGGCTCGCTGGGACTGCTCTTTCTGAAACACCTCGGCCAAGGCTATGTCTTCCCTACAAAAGACCCACGCCTCGCCGAGTCACTCAAATTTACGAACTGATATGCGCCACAACGTAACTACTCCCGGCGGTTTCTTCATCGGCCTCGGCGGCATCGCTGCCTTCTGCGCCGCCAGCGTCGGCGTCGCTTGGTGGGTCACCACCTCCGGCCCGACAGACGACCTATACGAAGCGCGCCTTGCCACTGGCTTGGCCGTGGCAAAAGACGCGCCGCCAGCGGACGCTGCGAAGAAAAAGACGGAACTCGACGCCACTTTCCAATCTTACGGCTACAAGAATAGCGACGTAAAGCTGACGCTCGATCAGCTCCGCGAAATCGTCCGTAAACGTGAAGCGGCGAAAGCCACAAAAGCTGCTGATGACGCACTCACTGCACTGCCAACTTGGAAAGACAAGGCCAAGGGCGAAGTGACCATGCCGATCCAATTTGCAATGGCTGCGACGGCCAAGGAACTCCCTTCCCGCAAGCCCAAGGCCAGCGAGGTAAAGGTGGACATCCTCCCCGCCGACCCCGCCAACTCGCGCTCCCTGCCCAACGCAGGCGGCGGCGGCGTGCAGACCGTTACTTTTCCCGCACCCGCTGTGAACTCTGAACCGCAGAAATGACCACCACTCCTGTCCAAACACAGCCCACGCAGCGGGAAACCGAAAACGTCGAACGCACGCTGATAGATCAGTCTGCTCGCGGCCCGGTGCTCACCTTCTTTACGACCGCCATTTTCTGGCTGCTCGTCTCGGTGCTACTCGGCGCGCTTTCGTCGAAGAAACTCCATTCGCCCGGCACCCTCAGCAGCTTTGGCTTCCTCACCTACGGGCGCGTCTGGCCCGCCTACAACGTCGCGCTCATCTACGGATGGTGCTCGCTCGCAGGCATGGGCGTCGCCACTTGGCTCATCGGTCGCCTCACCCGCGTCGCGATCAAAGCACCCGGAGTGCTCCAGCTCGGCGCTTGGTTTTGGAACGTCGGCGTCGCCCTCGGCGTCATCACCATCCTCTCCGGCTACAATAGCGGCCTCGAATACTTCGAGATGCACCGCGCCGCGCGGCTCTGTATGTTCGTTGGCTACCTGCTCATCGGCGTCTGGGGACTCATCCTTTTCCGCTACCGCCGCGAGGCCGCGCCTTTCATCTCGATCTCGTATCTGGTCTCGGCATTCTTCCTTTTCCCATGGTTCTTCGGCACCACCGATTTGCTCTCCTCCGCCGCACTTCCGGGCGTGATGAAAAACGTCGTCAATGCCTGGTATCAGAGCGGCCTCTTTAATCTGTGGTTCGGCTCCATCGGCATCGCAGCAGCTTACTACTTCATCCCGAAAATCATCAATCGCTCCATCTACAGCTACGGCCTCGCGAAGATCGGTTTTTGGTCATGGGTTTTCCTCGGTGGACTCACCTCGATGACCAAACTCAGCGGTGGCCCCGTCCCCGCTTACCTCGTCACCATCAGCGTCGCCGCGAGCATCCTGCTCATCATCCCCATCGCCACACTCACCACGAATTTCGTGCGGACGATGCAAGGCCACACCGGCCTGCTGGCCTACTCGCCCACGCTGCGATTCGTTTTCGTAGGCACGATCTTTTTTAGCGTCGCCGCTGCGCTGCAAGTGCTCACCGCACTGCGCTCGGTGGATAGCTTCACGCACTTCACTTGGTGGGGCTACGGGCAGACGCACGCGATGCTTCTCGGCTTCTTCAGCATGGTGATGTTTGGCGCGATCTACTACATCACGCCACGCCTCGTCGGCTGCGAATGGCTCTCTCGCACATTCATCAAACTGCACTTCCTCGGCACCGCCTACGGTGGCGGCACGATCATCGTGCTCTTCCTCATCAGCGGCGTCGGCATGGGCTTCACTTTAAATGAGCCCGCCGCTCAAGACATGGCCTTTTACAACGTGCAACAAGGCGGCGGCTGGGGCCATCTCGTGAAGACCTACGTCGGCTACGGGCTCTTCGGTGGGGCGCAGCTCATCTTCGCAATTCACTTCCTCTTCATGCGCCTACGCATCGGGCAACCCGCAGGCGAACCGACACTTTTTGCAAACCCAGGGGAGACGCACTAAATGGAAAAACCGAGCATACTTTTCACCGGCATTTTAGGCGCGTTCATCGTGTCCTGCGGCACCATGGTGCTCATGCCACACGGCGACATCGGCGGGCTCCTGCCACAAGTCGCGTGGGATGAAAACCAGCCTTCACCGAGCGACCAATACCCCGTGAAACTCACCGGTGGTGACGGACATCTTCCCGGCCAAGTCGCCTACACCTCGAATGGATGTTTCTACTGCCATTCGCAGCAAGTGCGCGACCCACAATATGGCCCCGACATGGAGCGCGGCTGGGGCATCCGCCGCACCGTAGCGCGCGATTATATTTTTGAAAATACGCCACTGCTCGGCAGTATGCGCATGGGGCCAGACCTCGCGAATTACGGCTCCCCGACATGGCGCAATGAGCCAGCGGAAGATCCCAAAAAGCCCGTCAAGCGCGACAAAAAGTGGATCCTCACGCACCTCTACCAACCGCAGACGATTGATAACAACTCGAAGTGCCCGCCTTTCCGCTACCTCTTCGAGACGGTGGAGCTCGGCGCGCAGCCCGCTGCAAACGCCGTGGCTGTCGAGGGCAACAAACAGGTCGTCCCCACGCCAGACGCCGAGCACATCGCCGAATACCTGCTGCGCCTCGACCGCAGCCATGAGCTGAAAGAAGCCAAAATCGTCATCAAGCCCAAGGAAGCCGCAAAGAAATGAGCCAACCGAACGAAGGACCAGATCGTCTCGATTACTTTGAGACAGCGGACATCACCGAAGTCCACGCCAGCATCGCCCGCGAGCACGCGGAGCCACGCGCAGGCACCATGCCCATCCCGACTTGGCTCGGCGCGCTGTGCGCTGGAGCGTTGTGCTGGGCGGGCATCTACGTGGGCATTTTCCACGGTGGGTTTAATGCAAACGTCTATAACGAATACGAGAGCAACCCCTCGGCGTTCTTTCCTCTGCCAAAAGGCCAACAGGGCGACTCCGGCCCAGCCGTAGAGCTGCCGCTCGCCGAGCTGGGTGCAAAAATTTACTCCAACTGCATCGGCTGCCATCAAGCCAGCGGTATGGGCAACGCCGCAGTGCCGCCGCTCGGTGGCTCGGAATACGTGGACGGCCCCGAGTTTAATGAAAAACGCATCGTCGCCATCTTGCTGAAAGGTCTGCAAGGGCCAGTAACCGTGACTGGCAAACCCTTCAACGGCCAGATGCCCGCGTGGGAAAGCCTCAAGCCTCGCCAAATCGCAGGCGTCATCACTTACATTCGTCAGAGCTTCGGCAACAAAGGCGGCGAAATCACCGAAGAACAGGTGAAAGCCGCAAAGAAGATGTTCTCTTCACAGACGAAGCCTTGGACCATCGAGCAAATCAAAGAAATCCCGCTCGACGCCAAACTCGAAGGTGCTGGCAGTCCCGATGCCGCAAAAGCCGACGCAAAACCCGCTGCGCCCGTCGCCACCTCACCCGCCGCCACACCCGCCGCTGGCTCTTTCGACATCGCCTCCTCCATCGCAAATGGCAAAGGCATCTACACCCTCAGTTGCCAGCTCTGCCACCAGCCGAACGGCCTCGGTCTGCCCGGCGCTTTCCCTCCGCTCGCAGGCACCGAGTTTGTCACTGGCGATGACCGCCGCCTCGTCGCCATCGTGCTCAAGGGCATCCAAGGCCCCATCAAAGTCGCCGACAAAATGTATGCGACCGGGATGCCCCAGCCAGACGTCATGTTCCCAGTTCTCAAAGAAGACAAAAACGTCGCCGATGTGCTCAACTACGTCCGCAACAGCTTCGGCAACAAAAGCGACAAAGCCATCACCCCCGAGTTTGTCGGCAAAGTGCGCGCCGAGTTCGCGAGCAAAGCCGTCCAGTGGACGGAACAAGAACTCTTAAGTTTTCCTGCTGCCAAATAACCGAACACCTATCGCCATGAAAAAAATCGCCTTCCTACTCGCACTCGCCACCACCGCTTTCGCGCAAGACGACATCAAAGTCTCCGCTGATCGCGGCAAGATGGTTTATATGCAGAGCTGTATGCTTTGCCATCAACTCACAGGCCTAGGCGTTCCCGGTGCTTTTCCTCCGCTCGCCAAAACGGAATATGCCACTGGCGATGCGCGCCGAGTCGTCGCTATTGTTTTAAAAGGAATTGCGAATGCTCTCACTGTTGACGGTAAAGTGTATGTGACTGGGATGCTTCAGCCCGACATAATGTTTCCAATTCTCAAAGACGACGGAAAACTCGCCGACGTGCTCAACTACGTCCGCACCAGCTTCGGCAACGAAGTGAAAGAAGCCATCACACCTGCGTTCGTCGCCGAAGTCCGCAAAGAATTTGCCGAGCGCAAAACGCAATGGACCGAGGCCGAGCTAAAGGCTTTCCCAGCCAAGGCCGAAACCAAGTAACTGACACATTTTTGCCGCGCAAAAAGCGGCCTTTGACTCCGAAAACAAATCACGACTATGGCTCACGCCGCAGACCACGACGCCCACGGGCACGACGACCACTCGCACGATCACCACGATCCAGGCTTCTGGAAAAAGTGGGTATTCACCACCGATCACAAGATGATCGGTATTCAATACACCGTCACCGGCCTCGCGTTCCTATTCTTCGGCTTCATGCTGATGATGGTTATGCGCTGGAGCATCGCCCACGGGGCCACACCACTACCCGGCGCGCTGGGTGGGATGCTTCACGGCTTCTTTGGCAACACCGTTTTCCAATGGTCGCCCCAGTCCACTGAACACGCCGCTGGCTACATCCTCACACAGACAGGCTACAACGTCTTCGGTGCCATGCACGGCACCATCATGGTCTTCTTCGGCATCGTGCCCATTGCCTTCGCAGGCTTTGGCAACTTCGTCATGCCGCTGCAAATTGGCGCGATAGATATGGCCTTTCCTCGCATCAATATGGCGAGCTTCTGGTCGTTCTTCATTAGCTGCGTTTTCATGGTAGGCAGCTTCTTCGCCCCCGGCAGCGCCGCAAAGTCCGGTTGGACCAATTATCCGCCACTCGCAGGCATCGCCGACTTCCCCGGCACGCTCGATGTGGATGGCCAAATGCTCGGCGTCGTGATGAATGGCGGCACACTCTGGCTACTCGGCATGGTGTTTAATATCACCTCCTCCCTGCTAGGTTCGGTCAATTTCATCACCACCATCGTCC
>JAYVQK010000123.1:0-28884 GCA_043757005.1 Verrucomicrobiaceae bacterium | reverse complement strand
CCACCGTCAACCAATCCGGCACAGGAACGATCTGCGTGAGTTCGATATTACGCGTCGCGAGGCGACGGCTTTTCTCTTTCTCTTTTACAGTGACGTTGTCGCCGGGGCGGCACGTATAGCTGCTCACATCCACCTTGCGTCCATTCACCTGCACATGGCCGTGGCCGACGAGCTGGCGAGCGCCGGAACGGCTGTTCGCAAAGCCGAGGCGATAAACGACGTTATCAAGACGAGTCTCCAAAATTTGGAGAAGAATGGTGCCGGTGATGCCGCGACGGTTACTTGCGATTTCGAAGCAACGGCGAAACTGGCGCTCCAGCAGGCCATATTGCAGGCGGAGCTTTTGCTTTTCAGCGAGGGCGATGGAATAATCGCTAGTCTTGCGGCGGGACCCCTTGGGCCCGTGCATTCCTGGCGGATAATTCTTACGCTCAAGGTATTTGGTGGGGCCAAACAGTGCGACGCCGAAACGGCGACTAATTTTGTCTTTGGGACCGGTGTAACGAGCCATGTGTGAGTGTGATTGCTAAAATTATACGCGACGGGCTTTTGGCGGACGGCATCCGTTGTGCGGGATGGGCGTCACGTCTTTGATGATGCTGATTTCGAGGCCGACAGCCTGAATCGCACGGATGGCGGATTCACGACCAGCGCCGGGACCTTTCACGCGGACTTCCACCTCGCGGAGGCCGTGGCCCATCGCTTGGCGGCAGGCGTCCTGCGCGACCATCTGCGCGGCGTAGGCCGTGCTTTTACGCGAGCCTTTAAAGCCCGCTTTGCCAGCGCTCGACCAGCCAATCACGTTGCCGCGTTGGTCGGTGATACTGACGACGGTGTTGTTAAAGCTCGCCTGAATGTGGGCGACGCCGACAGCGATATTCTTGCTGCCTTTCGCCTTGATGACCTTGATGGGCTCAATGCCAGCATTGAGATCCAGCGAGATGTCAGCAGCGGCAGGTGCGCCACCAGCAGATGCAGCGGCTTCCTTGGTCTTTTTAGTCGCCGTCTTCTTGGCGGCTTTGGGCTTCGCTTCAGCAGGCGCAGCAGCGGGTGCTGCGGCGGGCGCGGTTGCGGGTTCGATTTCGTTCTCAGCCATAAATTTTGTTCGTTAAATAAACTATTTTTTCGCGTCCTTCGCACGCTGCACACCGACTGTCTTGCGCGGGCCCTTGCGGGTGCGGGCGTTCGTCTGGGTGCGCTGTCCACGGACGGGCAGGCCGCGACGATGGCGGATGCCACGGTAGCAGTTGATCGCCTGAAGACGCTTGAGGTTCTGTTGCAGATCGCGGCGAAGGTCGCCTTCGATCAAAATTTTCTGTGCCGAGATCGCGTGAATGATGGCATTCAGTTGCTCTGGAGTGAGGTCTTTGGCGCGGATGTTGGCATCCACATTGGCGGCTTCGAGCACCTTTTTGGTGTTGCTCGGGCCGATGCCGTAGATGTATGGGAGCGATGCTTCGATGCGCTTGTCGCCGGGAATGTCAATGCCGAGAATACGGGGCATGGTGTTGTGTGTGGTGGTTAAGGTTTAGCCTTGGCGCTGTTTATGGCGCGGGTTGCTGCAAATCACGCGAACGACGCCTTTACGGCGCACGATACGGCAAGACTCGCATTGCCGTTTTACTGATGCTCTGACTTTCATTGTTTTTCGATTTAGATTAAGAGGACAAAAAATCGCGCGGGGTATCCGTTGTTTTTGGCTTCGGATGCCTCGTGCGTAAAGGTTTCACGCTATGTTTGACGGAGGTGTTTGGTGCCTTCCGTCAAGTTGTGTGCGCGAAGTTCTAGCGGAACCTCGCAACGTGGCAAGCACGGAATGCAATTTTTCTGCATTTTTTTCCCGCACCCGGTCTGCCACCCGCTCCGCATGTTGGACGCGCTGCTTTTTACGCCACTTGGAAATCCGGCAGCGCTTTTCATTTGAGTGCCACTTTCTCCCGCCATGTGAGGATCTCTGGCTGGCCTTTGGTGATTAAAATCGTGTGCTCGAAGTGCGCGCTAGGCATCTTGTCTGCCGTAATGACTGTCCAGCCGTCCGCAAGCGTTCGCACGGATGCAGTGCCTAGATTCACCATCGGCTCAATCGCAATGGTCATGCCAGCCTTCAATTTCGGCCCCGTTCCAGGACGCCCGAAATTCGGCACTTGCGGCTCTTCGTGAAGTTGCCGCCCGACTCCGTGCCCGACAAATTCGCGGACGACATTATAGCCATTCGCCACAACTTCATCTTCGATAAAAGCACACAAATCACCAATGCGTCGCCCAGCCGTCGCCATCGGGATCACGCGATCCAAAACATCGTCTGTCACCGCGAGCAACCGCAGCCACTCAGGCTTCACCGCGCCAATCGGCACGGTCGTCGCAGTATCGCCGACCCATCCGTCTTTGACCACGCCCACATCGAGCGAGACGACATCGCCATATTGGATGCGGCGACTGCCGCCAATTCCGTGAACGACCTCTTCATTCACAGAAATGCAAATCTGCCCCGGAAATTTCCGGTAGCCGAGGAACGCACTTTTGCACCGCTCCTCACTCATAAAATCCGCCGCCGCCTGATCCACCTCACCCGTCGTGATGCCCGGGCGGAGCATCGCGCGAAGACGACCAAGCACACGCGCTGCCGTAGCACAGGCAGTGCGCATTTTTTCAATCTCTCGGTCATTTTTGATGGGTATCATCAGGCGTATAAAATCTGGCAGACTTCTGCAAAAACTTGCTCCAGCGGACGCTCGCTATTGACCCGTTGGAGCAGGTTTCGTCTTTCATAATAATCAATCAGTGGAGGCGTCTTATCTTCGTATTCACGAATGCGCGACACTAGCGCCTCGACGGTATCATCCGCGCGACGATTCAATCGCTCCGCGCATTGAGGACAAAGCATCTCGTCAGTGGCAACGTGAACGCCAATACTAACAATTAAGCCGCAAGCACAGCAAGCCGCTCACGCTTTCACACGCTCGCGCAAGAGCTCCACTCGGGCTTCTAATAAAATGGTGGCATCGAGCAGATGTCCGCATCTTTCCAAAATCTGCAAGAGGTTATCTCCCTGTCCTACCGTTCGCGGGTAGCCATCAAAGACTACCCCGTAGTTCAAAGAATTTTTCTACAGCCAACTAGCCACTACAAAATTTACTAATGCATCACTAACGAGATAGTCTTTACTAGTAAGGGCATCAGCCTGTGCTCCTAAAGAAGTGCCCATCGCTTTTCCCGCCCGAAAAAGAGCGCGTGGAGATACTCTAGGCATTCCTTATTTCACGCAAAAAGAATCGACTAAAGTCCTCTTCCCAGAAACCGGCGGTCCTAGCAACACGATATTCACTACTTCCCGAGCTGCGTAGTGAGAAAATACACGATGCCTGCAAGAATCAAAACTGCCACTCCCACGGAGAGCCAGATGAGCGCATTATTCGCCACAGTCTCCCCACGTTGTTGCGGACTACGATCAAAACGACCACGAAGTTTTCCCTTACGGAGAAAGCCATCGTAATTACGCTGCAAAAGATGCGTCTCAATCTGGCGCATCGTGTCCAAAACAACACCTACAACGATCAAAACACTGGTGCCACCAAAAAACTGCGCCGCTAGATAAGGCACGCCAGCTTGACGACTGAGCATCTGTGGCAAAAGCGCAATCACCGTCAAGAAAACTGCTCCCGCAAAAGTCAGGCGAGTCATTGAGTTATCGAGAAATTCCGCCGTTGGTTTGCCCGGACGCACTCCCGGAACATAACCACCCGCCTTTTTCAAATCATCAGATATTTGTTGTGGCTGGAACTGTGTCGCAACCCAAAAGTAACTAAAGAAAAATATTAAAATTGCGTAAAAAGTGTAATGAACCCAGCCGTCTTCAAGTTTCGCAGCAAGACTCAAAACCCAAGGAGTCGTTGGGGCAATCATTTTCAACATCGTTGCTGGGAAAACGAGAATCGCCTGCGCGAAAATAATCGGCATAACACCGGCATAGTTCACCTTGAGCGGCATATACTGCGCTACACCTCCATACACTTTACGCCCAACAACGCGCTTCGCATACTGCACAGTAATTCGCCGCTGTGCTTGTGTCAGGCAAATGACTCCAGCGATAACAAGCACCAAGAAAGCAATCATCAACACTAACTTCATAGGAGCAACATCCACATGATCTCCAGAAGGAACCACACTTTTCCAAGCCTGAACCAAAGCAGCGGGCAAGCGTGCTACGATTCCCACAGAGATAATCAGCGACATTCCGTTGCCAATTCCGCGCTCAGTAATCTGGTCGCCCAGCCACATAAGGAACATTGTCCCAGCTGTGAGTGAGATGACGCAAACAAAGTAAAACCAAGCGTTGTCGAAAGGCACGAGCTGACCATACTTTGCCATTGTTTCGCGCATCCCTGGGAACATACCATCCGAAGGGTTCACAAACTGATGCGTCATCATATATCCCTGAAAAATACAGAGGATAATCGTGACGTAACGGGTGAACTGAGAAATCTTCTGACGACCTCCATCCTCTTTCGCCAACTTGCCCAACTGCGGCACGACTGCCGTGAGAAGCTGGATCATAATGCTCGCGCTGATGTAAGGCATTACTCCTAGTGAAAAGAGCGCGCATTGCTCCAATGCTCCACCAGAGAAAATATTAAAAAGCGCAACGACACCGCCGCCGGAAGTATCCGTCAGCCGCTCAGTAAAATAGTGCTTAAGCACACTCGCATTCACTCCAGGGCAAGTGATTGAGCAACCGATGCGGTAAAGCACGAGCATCAGGAGTGTAAAAATTACGCGGTTACGGAGCTCCGGTATTTTTCGAATATTGAAGAACGCTGAAATCATGCTGGTAAAAAGCGAAGGCCGACGTGTTAAAGTTCAATCGACCTTAAAAGGTGGTGAACTTTAGCGCGTCGGCAAACACGGCCATTACTGGAGAGTCAAAGTGCCGCCCGCTTTTTCAATCGCGGCCTTGGCAGATTCACTCGCTTTGTTGACGGTGATGGTGAGCTTTTTAGTCAATTCGCCAGCACCAAGGATTTTCACGCCGTCGTAAGGCTGACGGATCAGTCCTTCAGCAAGTAACGTTTTTTCATCAACAATTGCGTCATTTTCAAACACTTCACTAAGGTCGCGAAGATTCACTACCGCATAACGAGTTGCGAAAACTGTGTTGTTAAAGCCACGCTTAGGGATGCGGCGGATCAGAGGCATCTGACCACCTTCGAATCCGAGACGGATACTACCGCCGCTACGGGCTTTTTGTCCCTTATGGCCTTTGCCGCTGGTCTTGCCGTGGCCGCTGCTTTCGCCGCAACCGACGCGCTTGATGCGATGGGTAGCGCCGGGACGAGGTTTGAGATTAGTAAGATTCATAGCTTAAACAGGTGCTGTCGTCTTAAGAGTAATTCCGCGCGATTTAAAGACTTGGTCGCGGGTCCGAAGTTGACTGAGTGCGTCAAGGGTCGCCTTCAAAACATTGGCATGATTTGAGGAACCTAAGCTCTTCGCAAGAATATCTTTAATCCCAACAGCTTCACAGACCGCACGCACTGCGCCACCAGCGATAATGCCAGTTCCGGGACTTGCAGGCTTAAGCAGAACGTATCCACCGCCATGCGTGCCAATGACTTCATGTGGGATCGTGTTGTTCACGATTGCGACTTGCTTGAGCGTCTTACGCCCACGATCACTCGCCTTACGAATCGCTTCGCTGACTTCGTTGGCCTTGCCAAAACCGAAACCAACACGACCCGAACGATCACCGATCACTAAAAGTGCACTGAAGCTGAAACGACGTCCACCTTTCACCACTTTGGCGCAACGATTGATAAATACAGTCTTTTCTAGCAACTCAGGGCCTGCCGCAGCATCCCCTTGACGCGAATCAGGGCCACCACGACGCGGGCCACCTGCACGTGGTCCGCCACGGCCAGCGCCACCGCCACGATTTCCACCCGGCCCGCCGGGACCGCGATTGCCACCGGGTCCACGATTTCCGCCGGGACCACCTAGGCCTCGTCCACCTCCGCCTCCGTAAGGAGCAGGCGCGGGTGCATTTGGAGCCACCGCAGGTGCGGAGGATGTTTTAGGAGTATTGTCTTCGGACATGATGCTTAGAACTGGAGTCCACCTTCGCGCGCGGCGTCGGCTAGTGCTTTGACTTTCCCGTGATAGATGAAGCCACCGCGGTCGAACACGACTTTTTCGATGTTCTTCGCTTTAGCGCGTTCGGCGACGAGCTTACCCACCGCAGTCGCCGTGACAGCATTCGCGTGTGGCTTGGTTTCCTTAAGGCCAGCCTCGGTCGTATTCACACTAGCGAGCGTATTACCCACAGTGTCATCAATGACTTGTGCATAGATATGCTTGCCACTGAAGTGGATAGCGAGACGGGGACGCTCTTGCGTGCCGACGACTTTTTTGCGCAGGCGCACATGGCGCGTTTTGAGTTTTTGTTTGCGATTGGTAGCCATGGCTTACTGAACAGTCTTGCCTTCCTTGCGGATGATTTTTTCGCCTGCGTAGCGCACACCCTTGCCCTTGTAAGGCTCTGGCGGATAGTAGCTGCGGATGTCAGCGGCGAGTTGGCCGACAACCTTCTTGTCAATACCTTCCACTCGGATTTTGGTATTGTCCGTAACGGTCACTTTGACTCCATCAGGAATCACGTGGTTGATTTCGTGACTGTAACCGAGATTAAGTTGGATGATCGCACCTTTCACGAGTGCTTTGAAGCCGACACCGTGAATTTCCAAGTCGCGGGTGTAGCCATTCGCCACACCCTCAATCATGTTATTAATCAGCGAACGGCTAAGGCCGTGAAGCGCACGAGTTTGACGATCTTCGTTTGCGCGTTGGACGGTCAATACGCTGCCTTCGAGAACTGCTGTTATCGCCTTGGGAAGACCCCATGAAAGTTTGCCCTTCGGGCCTTCGACGTTCACGGCGCCATCACCGGAGATTTTTACGCTGACCTTCGCGGGCAGCTCAATAGGTTTTTTACCAATTCGAGACATAGCAATTACCAGACGTATGCCAGCAGCTCACCGCCGACGTTTTGCTTTTTGGCCTCACGGCCAGACATGATTCCTTTTGAGGTGGAAAGGATGGTGATACCGAGTCCGCCAAGCACACGAGGAACCTCTTCGGCCCCCACATACTTCCGCAAACCGGGTTTGGATACACGCTTCAAACCTGTAATAGCTGGAGCGCGATTGACAAATTTTGTAACGACCTTGAGCTGCGGCTTTTCAGCGGCGCTCTCGACTTCGTAGTTAGAGATATAGCCTTCCTGCTTCAAAATGCGGGCGATTTCAGCCTTCATCTTGGAATAAGGTGCAGCGACTTCGTTCTTACCTGCGCGGCTTGCATTGCGCAGGCGGGTAAGAAAGTCAGCGATAGGATCAGTAAGTGCGCTCATGTTTGATTACGCTTTTGGTAGTTCAGGTTGTGCAACGACTTTAGGCTTGCGACCCTTGTCTGCGAACGGCATCCCCAGTTCCATCAGTAGGCTTTTCGCTTCAGCGTCCGTCCGTGCGGTCGTCACGATGCAAACATCGAAGCCGATGTTGCGTTTAATTTTATCCAGTTCGATTTCAGGGAAAATAGTCTGGTCAGTCACGCCGAGTGTATAATTCCCATTGCCGTCAAAAGCGCGGGTGCTTACTCCACGAAAATCGCGGATACGTGGCAACGCCGTCTTAATCAGGCGCTCCATGAATTCATACATCCGAACGCCACGAAGAGTGACTTTCGCGCCGATGGCTTGATTCTCACGGAGTTTGAAATTCGCGATGCTCTTTTTAGAGCGCGTCTCAGCAGGCTTTTGCCCAGTGATGACGCCTAGTTCTCCCTTAGCATCTTCGAGCGATTGCTTATGGTCAGCACTGCTCGCATTGATACAGGTATTCACGACAACTTTAGTCAGTCGTGGAATCTGGTGGACGTTTTGGTAGCCGTGTGTTGCCTTTAGGGCAGGAATCACGCGCTTTTTGTATTCTTCTTGGAGTTCGGCAGCCATGGCTTACTTTTTGGCTTTAATAGCCGCTTTCTCAAGCAGCTTTACGTTGGAAATGTGGATGGGACCTTCACGTTCGATGATGGCACCATTAGGATTATCTTGGCTCTTAGGAGTATGCTTCTTAATCATTCGCACGCCCTCGACGAGGACTTGCGATTTCTTAGGAAGCACTGCAAGGATTTTACCAGTAGCACCTTTATGGTTGCCAGTGGTGACTTGAACAGAGTCGCCTTTTTTGACGTGGAAAGTAGGACGATTTGCCATAACTTAGAGAACCTCCGGGGCTAAGGAGATGATTTTCATAAAGTTCTTCTCGCGAAGTTCGCGAGCCACAGGCCCAAATATACGGGTGCCCTTTGGGTTGGAATCTTTATCAATGATCACGATTGCGTTACTATCAAAACGAAGGTAACCACCGTCTTCGCGGCGAACTGGCTTCTTCGTGCGGACTATCACGGCGCGGACGACATCGCCTTTCTTTACCGTTCCGCCCGTCTGAGCTTCACGGACATGTGCTGTAATGATGTCGCCAACACGTGCTGTGCTGGTGGGCTTTCCGATGACGCCAATCATCTTGGCCATCCGTGCTCCTGTGTTATCAGCTACATCGAGTCTGCTGCGAATTTGAACCATATAAGGTGTGCGCTAAAGTTTTAAAGTTGAGAAGCGTTTAGTGCTTCACGATTTCCACGACACGCCAGCGTTTAAGCTTGCTCATCGGGCGTGTTTCCATGATGCGAACTTGATCGCCAAGTTGCGCTTTGCCGTCCTCGTCATGCGCATAAAATTTCTTCACGTGCTTGACGATTTTGCCGAATTTGGGGTGAGGGACGCGCGTGGTCGTCTCGACCACGACAGTCTTCTGCATTTTTGCAGAGACAACCTTGCCAACGCGTTCCTTGCGGAGACTACGTTTAGGTTCTTCAATAATGGCAGTTTCGCTCATGTGTGATGCTTTACTTGGCCGCTGTGGCGGTTTGATTTTTCTTTGTGAGAACCGTCTCAATGCGAGCGATTTCTCGACGAAGCGCGCGGAGCTCGCTCGGCTTTTCGAGTTGCCCGCTCGCTTGTTGGAGACGGAGGTGAAAGATTTGCTCGCGAAGTTCGCGCTTGCGAGCGCTAAGTTCGTCGAGAGTGAGTTCGCGGATTTTATCGAGTTGCATACGCGGTGGTTAGCTTAGGCGCGTTAGGAATTTAGTGCGGACGGGGAGTTTGTCGGCTGCGAGACGGAGGGATTCACGCGCGACTGACTCAGGAATACCGTCAAGTTCAAAGAGAATATTGCCTGGGCGGATCGTAGCTACCCAGTATTCTGGCTGGCCTTTACCTTTACCCATTCGAGTTTCAGGCGGGCGGGCGGTAACTGATTTATCAGGGAATATACGGATCCAGAGTTTCCCCTTGCGCTTCATATTGCGGGTAAGCGCAACGCGAGCAGCTTCGATCTGTGTATTCGTAATCCAAGCACGCTCCATCGTTTGCAGTCCGTAAGCGCCGAAATCGAGCGAGATGTTACGTGAAGCTACGCCCGAGCGACTACCACGCTGGGATTTGCGAAACTTCACACGTTTTGGCATCAATGGCATGGCGTAATCTCCTAAGTAATGGTTTAAACAGCCGCCACAGCAACAGGCTGGGCAGCATTATCGTTATTGCGATCAGGGCGTGGGCCACGATCTGGGCGATCTCGACGTTCACGGCGGGGCTGGACCTCGCCTTCTTTTAATTCGTTGGTGTTATCACCTTTACAAATCCAGCATTTTACTCCGATGATCCCGTAGGTCGTATGCGCTTCTGCAAAACCGTAATCAATCGGGGTGCGAAGAGTATGAAGTGGAATTTTACCTTCGCGATACCACTCAGCACGGCTGATTTCTGCACCGCCAAGACGTCCTGCGCAACGAACTTTGATACCTTGAGCGCCTTGCTCCATGGTGATCTGCAACGCCTTTTTCATCGCGCGGCGGAAGCTGATACGGCGCTCCATTTGCATGGCAACATTCTCCGCGACAAGTTGCGCGTCCAAATCAGCGTTTTTGATTTCGATGATGTCAATTTTGACCTGCTTGCCGTCGGCAAGTTTCGAGATGTCATTCGTCATTGTCTCAATCTCGGCACCTTTACGTCCTATAACAATACCGGGACGCGCAGTGTGGATCGTGACGCGGAGGCTATTCCAAGCCCGCTCGATAACAATCTTGGAAACTGCTGCGAGACGCAGCTTGTCCTTCATGTAAGCGCGGATACGGATGTCGCTAGCAAGGAAAATAGGAAATTCCTTGCGAGTAGCGAACCACTTAGAGCGCCATTCTTTATTGACCGCTAGACGGAAGCCGATTGGGTTGGTTTTTTGGCCCATGGTAAATTATTTAGATTTCAGTTTTAAGCCGTCTTTAGCGGCCTTTTTTGCAGCAGGTTTAGTTTTCACACGCTGCTTCAGTTCTACCTCATCAGTGAGGATGATCGTGATATGACTCGAGCGCTTACGAATCGGGCCGGAACTGCCACGCGCTTTCGGGATCATGCGCTTGAGGGTGCGAGCTTCACCGACGACAGCTTCTTTGACTACAAGCTTTTCGGCGCGAAGATTGTGATTGTTTTCTGCGTTAGCAATGGCGCTTTTCAGCGTCTTTTGCACAAGAAAAGCAGCTTTCTTAGGGCTAAACGCGACGATGTCGAGTGCGGCTGCTACTGAGCGGCCTTGGATCTCACGGGTCACCTCTCGGCATTTAAAGGCCGAGATGCGAGCGTTTTTATAGATGGCGTTGACTTCCATGTTCGGTAAATCGTTAGCGTTTGATTGTTAGTAAAATTAGTTAATTAAGCTGGGCATCCACTTTGATGGTATCCCCCAATAGAATTGGATCTTTGTCTGACACGAGGTTCTGAATCACACTTCCTGCAAAAGCCTGTCGCACATCTACTACTCGGATAGTGCCAATTACTTTGTCTTTGCGGCGCACTTGAAAAGGCGCACCCACTTTGACTCCTTGTTTGGCCCCGACGTTAATGACTACACAACCCAGTTCCGGCTTTACGGCACTGACTTTCGCATTCATCAAATCCGGTGCGGACTGATTGGCTGTCTCGGCCTGCACGGCTAGGTTTCCTGCTACAGCTTTTAATAGCACATTATCCACTTTGCAGAGTTCGGCTTCGAGAACTGTCTTTGCTTCGACATCCGGATTTTTGATGAATTCAGTCGAGCATTGTGCCAGACGAACAACTTCCGTTGCAAGCTCTTTTCGAACTTTATCACTTAATTGTAGATCATGCACCGCTTGAAGGAGTCGTTGCTCCAGTTTGGATGGTTCCGTAGCGTTTCCACCGAGGATTTCCATCCGCTCCGAAAGGCTCTTGAGCTGGCGTCGAAAGACTTCTGCTTCTTGGGTGGCATTGGCTGTAGTAGCCTTAGCATCCTCGGACTCCGCTTTAAGGCGGCGATTTTCTGCGAGGAGCTTCTCCAAAGCGACAATGGCTGTCCCCTCGGATGATTCAGTATTCGTATGATTCAAAGAACTGTCTTCGGCTAGGCCGAAGCTCGCGAAGAACGCGAGAGTAAGGTAAATGCTGATTCGTAGAACGATGTTGGGTTTCATTACTGAACTCATGCACCGTGCGACTCAGACTATTTCGCTACTTTGGCGGTATGAGCACCGTGCTTTTTGAAGATTCGCGTGGGCGAAAATTCTCCGAGCTTATGTCCTACCATGTTTTCGGTCACAAAGACCGAGTTGAAAACTTTTCCGTTGTGAACCATGAAGGTATGTCCGACGAAATCGGGCACTATGGTTGAGCGGCGCGACCAAGTTTTGATCGGCTTTTTGCTGCTTGCGGCGTTGAGTTTGTCGATTTTTTCGAGCAGGTGCTGCTCGACAAATGGACCTTTTTTAAGACTGCGTCCCATAGTGGCTGATTATTTGGAGACTTTCTTGGAGTTTTTGCGTTGAACAATGAAGCTGTCGCTAGGTTTGTGCTTGCGGCGGGTCTTGAAACCTTTCGCGAGTTGGCCCCAAGGACTCATCGGGTGATGGCGTCCGCCACCGCCCTTAGATTTACCCTGTCCGCCACCCATCGGGTGATCTATCGGATTCATTACCATACCGCGAACGGTCGGGCGAACTCCACGCCAGCGGCTGCGACCTGCTTTGCCGGAGCTGACGTTCATGTGATCCACGTTGCCAACCTGTCCGATGGTCGCGTAGCAGGTCACATGGATTCGGCGGATTTCGCCAGAAGGCATTTTAACCAGAGCGTAATCGCCTTCGCGGTTATTCAGAATGAGTTGGGTGCCTGCGCTGCGACCGATTTGGCCGCCGCGACCGGGCTGCAGTTCAACATTATGAATCGCGGAACCAAGAGGGACTTCAGAAAGTGGAAGTGCGTTACCAGGCTTCGGCTCCGAGCCGGGGCCAGCAATCACTTTATGTCCAACTCCGAGGCCGACTGGGCACAGAATGTATGCTTTTTTTGTATCAGCGTATTGGATTAATGCAATACGGCAGGTGCGATTCGGATCGTATTCAATCGCGATCACATCGGCAATGAGACCTCGTGTTTTACGCTTGAAGTCAATGATACGATATTTCTGCTTATGACCACCGCCAATGTGGCGAGTGGTGATGCGGCCATTATTATTACGTCCACCAGATTTGCTCTTAGCTTCGACAAGGCTTTTTTCAGGCTTGCTTTTCGTGATTTCTGCGAAATCAGGAAGCAGTTTGAAGCGATTGGATGGCGTTAGAGGGCGAAAGGTTTTGAGTCCCATGTGATTACTCCTTTAAGCTAGTTCGATTTTCTCGCCGGGAGCGAGGGTAACGATGGCTTTTTTCCATGCGTTGGTGCGCCCAGGATGCTGGGTGCGACCGCGCTTGAATTTACCATCGCAGTTCAAGGTGTTCACGCGAACGACTTTTTTCTTGAATAGTTTCTCGATTGCTTGACGAATCTGCACCTTGTTTGCACTAGGTTGCACACGGAAAACGTATTGATTGCCGGTCTCAGCGAGGATTGTTGCTTTCTCAGTGAGATGAACGGTCGTGATAATGTCGTATGGCTCGTTCATTTGTTAATGCGTTCAGCGATTTGGGCGAGCGCGTCGTTGGTGACGACGATTTTCTTGTAAAGGAGAAGGTGTTCCGCGTTCACATCGTTACTGCTTAGAAGCTGTGTCTTTGGGACATTTCGTGCCGCCAGTTTAGTAGTAGCATCAAACTGCGTGCCGATCACCAGAGTTTTAGCCTCAGGAGAAATATTCGCCATCAGAGCGATGAAATCTTTCGTCTTAGGCTGGGCGACGGCAAAGGTCTGGACGATATAAACATCGCCAGCTAAAATGCGGACACTCAGAGCTTTGCAAAGAGCGACACGACGTGTGCTTTTTGAGATTTTCTTGGAATAATCACGAGGATGCGGGCCGAATACCACGCCGCCACCTCTCCAAATCGGGCTGGAGCGATAGCCAGCGCGAGCGCGTCCTGTGCCCTTTTGTTTCCAAGGCTTGGAACCTGAACCGTTGACGGTGGCCTTTGTCTTGACGCTAGCCGTTCCGCTGCGGCGCGCTGCACGCAGGGCGACCACGGTTTCGTGGACGGCTTGGGTATAACGACCGTTAGTGACGAGTTTGATGTTTGCAGCCTCGGCTGCTTCCGCTGTAAGGATAGTAGCACTCATTTTTTAGTTTTAACTGGCGCTGTTTTAATGACTTTCACTTTGATCGCTGGGCGAATCACTACGTAGCTGCCGGGTTTTCCTGGAACTGCACCACTGATAAGGATGCAATTATCCTCCGTGCGCACCTGAACAACTTGGAGATTTTGAACGGTGATACGTTCGTCACCCATGTGACCAGGCATTCCCATGTTTTTCCAGACGCGACCGGGGGTGGAACGGTTGCCGATCGCACCATTGCGACGGTGCATCATAGAGCCGTGCGATTGGGGCTGGCCTTTCATGCCATGACGTTTCACGACGCCTTGGAATCCATGTCCCTTGCTTTGCCCGATGACATCTACGGAGTCACCTACAACAAACTGATTCACTGAAAGATCAACGCTATCCTCGAGCTTCACATTTGCTGGGAGACGAAACTCTTTGATGAGTTTCTTGGGCTCGCTACTCGCTTTCTTGAATTGGCCGAGACGCGCTTTGGTGACACGTTGCTCCTTTTGAACATCGTAGCCGACCTGAACTGCATTGTAGCCGTCTTTTCCATCCACTGTCTTCGTTTGAAGAAGTGTGTTGCCGCCCGCTTCGATAACGGTGACACAGGTGACTTTGCCCGATGCGTCATAGACGCGGGTCATACCTAGTTTTTTGCCTAAAAGTCCGATCTTCATTGGATTCCTCAGATCTTGATAGTGATGTCAACACCCGCTGGCAGATTCAGCTTGCGGAGTTCGTCCACGGTTTTTGCCGTGGGCTCTATGATGTCGAGGAGACGCTTGTGGGTGCGAATCTCGAACTGATCCATGGATTTTTTGTCCACGTGTGGCGAGCGATTGACGGTGAATTTTTCCACACGAGTAGGAAGCGGGATAGGCCCAGCGACTCGTGCTCCTGTGCGTTTCGCGGTCTCGACAATTTCAACTGCCGATGCGTCTAGGACGCGGGAGTCGAAAGCCTTGAGGCGGATGCGTATGCGTTGTCCGTTCATGCGTTTAAGTTAATTATTTGCCTTTCTGGTCAAGGACGGCAGCCTTAACGTTTTCTGGCACCTGTTCAAAATGTGATGGCTCCATGGTGTAGCTGGAACGGCCTTTGGAAAGTGAGCGAATGGCGGTCGAGTATCCGAACATTTCGGCGAGTGGCACATCGGCGTTGATGATGCAAAGACCGATTTTGGTTTCCATTCCCTTGATGATGCCTCGGCGACGGTTAAGATCGCCCATGATGTCACCTTGAAAGTCTTCCGGCGTGCTGTTTTCCACCTTCATGATGGGCTCCAGCAAGATTGGAGAAGCGTTTTTAAAGGCGTCTTTTAGAGCGAAAATAGCCGCCATCTTGAAGGCCATCTCGTTCGAGTCCACATCGTGATAGCTTCCGAAGACGATGTCGCACTCGACATCAATCACGGGGTAGCCACCGAGCACACCGTTAAGGACGGCCTCTTCGAGACCTTTCTTGACTGCGGGTATGAAATCTTTTGGGATCGTTCCGCCGACAACTTTATTTTCAATAACAAAGCCTTTGCCACGCTCGGAGGGGCGAACGTCCACTTCTACGTGTCCATATTGGCCGCGTCCACCGGATTGCTTGATCAGCTTGCCGACGCCGTGAGCGGGCTTCGTGATCGTCTCGCGATAAGCAATTTGCGGCTTACCTGAGTTGGCCTCCACTTTGAATTCGCGGAGGAGGCGGTCGCGGATGATTTCGAGATGAAGCTCGCCCATTCCGGCGATAATTGTCTGGCCAGTTTCTTCGTCCGTATGGACTCGGAACGTCGGATCCTCTTCTGAGAGGCGAGAAAGAGCGGTGCCCATTTTCTCTTGATCCACTTTCGTCTTTGGCTCGATGGACATACTGATAACAGGATCCGGGAAGGATGGCGGCTCCAGCATGATGCTAAGGTCATCGTCGCAGAGCGTATCGCCAGTCGTCACATTGCGAAGACCTACGATAGCTGCAATATCACCCGAGTAACAACAATCTACATCTAGGCGCTTATCTGCTTGAATCTGGATGATTCGGCTGATACGCTCCGTGCGACGTGTGCGAGGATTGAGAATGGTGTCGCCTTTGGCAAGTTTGCCACGATAGACGCGGAAGAAAACGAGCTTGCCGACAAATGGATCACTCCAGAGCTTGAAGGCTAGGCCGACAAATTTCGCATTGTCATCTGGCGGGGCTGCTACTTTTTCTTCTAGATTGTCGGGATTGATACCCATTTGCGCCGGAATATCAATCGGAGAAGGCAGGTAATCAATGACTGCATCTACGAGATACTGCACACCTTTATTCTTAAAGGCCGAACCTCCGACAACTGGGACGAAGCGGTTAGCAATCGTCTGGCGACGGATTGCTTGCTTAATCATAACGATGGTGATTGGCGTTTCTTCGAGGAAAGCAGTCCCCATTTCTTCATCAATATCACAGAGAGCTGCTACGAGATTATCGTATGCCTCATCTACCATCGCCTTGGTCTCTTCGGGAAGTTCTTCAATGGTGTAAGTCGAACCCATCGAGCCATCATCAGAGTAGATGACTGCTTTCTTATTGATGACGTCTAGCTGCCCGCGAAGCAGGTCTTCAGCACCGAGGGGGATAAGGATCGGCCAAGCATTTGCTTTCAGCTTGTTGCGCATATCATTCAGCGCGTTATTAAAATTTGCACCCGTGCGATCCATCTTATTGACGAACGCTATGCGAGGGACACCGTATTTCGTCGCCTGACGCCAGACGGTCTCCGACTGAGGCTGGACGCCTGCCACTGCGCAGAATACCGCAATCGCACCATCCAGAACGCGAAGGGAACGCTCTACTTCTGCCGTAAAATCTACGTGCCCAGGCGTGTCAATGATATTGACGCGCATTTTTTGGTCTTCATAGAGCTTGATGACGCCTTCGTGCTTGATCTGCTTCCAGAAGCAAGTCGTCGCTGCCGAGGTGATCGTGATACCACGCTCGCGCTCTTGCTCCATCCAATCCGTGACGGTCGTGCCCTCGTGGACTTCGCCTATCTTATGAATCATCCCAGTGTAGAACAGAATGCGCTCGGTAAGAGTGGTCTTGCCGGCATCAATGTGCGCGGCAATGCCGATATTACGCGTCTTTTCGAGCGGATACTGACGATCTGGTGAATTTAAGTTTGTGGACATTTTCTCTGTAATCCGGAATTAGAACCGGAAATGGGCGAAGGCGCGATTCGCCTGAGCCATCTTGTGTGTGTCGTCGCGTTTTTTGACGGCATTCCCCTGCCCCATTGCCGCATCTTTTAGCTCATTTGCGAGCGCCTTGCGGAATGAGCCCTTGCGGGCTTTTGCAAAATTAACAATCCAGCGAACGGCGAGCGCGGTTCCGCGTTCAGGGGCAACCTCCATCGGGACTTGATAAGTTGCGCCACCGACTCGGCGGCTTTTCGTCTCAAGACGGGGACGAATGTTATCAATTGCTTTATTAAGTGTCTCCAAAGGATCCACTGCATCGCTGCTCTGGCGGCTTTCTTCGATGGCTGCGTATGTAACACGCTCTGCAATCGAACGCTTACCGCTGTGCATGATGGTTCCGATCAAGCGAGCGACTAGGGCGCTTCCATAGCGGGTATCCTGCTTTTCTTCTTTGTGAATGACGCGACGACGACGTGACATGGCCTAATGCGTGTTAAATTATTTCTTCTTGCCTTTAGTGGCGGTCTCTTGACCGGGCTTAGGACGCTTCGCTCCATACTTGGAGCGACTGCGACGGCGACCCTCTACCCCGAGAGCGTCGAGCGCACCACGGACGATATGATAACGAACACCGGGAAGATCCTTCACGCGGCCACCGCGAATCAGGACGATGCTGTGCTCTTGGAGATTGTGGCCCTCACCAGGGATGTAAGCGATAACCTCAAATCCATTAGTCAAGCGAATCTTCGCCACTTTCCGCAAGGCCGAGTTTGGCTTCTTGGGCGTGCGCGTCATCACTTGCAGGCAAACACCACGGCGGAACGGGCACTTTTCGAGCGCCGGAGCCTTGGACTTATATTTTACCTTCGTGCGTCCAAAACGGACGAGCTGATTGATTGTTGGCATCGTATGATTACGGTTTCAAATTGTTCGCCCCACATATGGCCGAGCGGCCATTGTCACCCTTACTTGCATCGTGCATTTTGGATAACAATCCCGCAGCGGTTTGGTGCGACCCACCTGCTGCGGGGGCGCGGAAACTATAAGCCGCACTTGCATTGGCAAGCACAATTTTGGTCTCCACGACATTCCCCTTCTCTCCATTGTTTCTGGCGACACCTCACCCGCAGTCCTCGACGGCGATGTTTTCACACCTCCACCAGAACCGCGAGATACACGTTGTAACGTCAGAGCGCGGACAAAAGGGACGTTCTTTCTACAGGCCTCCCGTTTTCTTGCAAGATGTTTCTGCACAATCTTGCTTCTTTATTCAGAAAGATGAGCGCTTACTGATGAGTTCCGACGCCTTCGAACCATTTGCCAGACTTGCTTTCAGCGGAATGAGTCACTGGAATTCTTTCCTGTAGTTTTTTGAGGCAAAAGACATTTTCTCACACTCTGAGTCATCGTAAAAGAGTGCCGGATACTCGGACGAAAAGCGTTTTTTGCGATCCTGATTTAATCACATAGAGGAAGCCTCTGATACCAATTCGTTTTAGTAATGGGTATAAAACCAGCGAGCGCCCGAAGCGAAAAGTGCGCGGCGGTGAGCGGCAAAAGCAGCCCGAGACTTTAGTCGCTAAGGCGCCGTGAAGAGAAAACGCGGATGCCTCGCAAAGTGGCGCACTGGGGGGAATCTTGCGCTCACTCTGTTTCTCACGTCGTGCCGACTAAAGTCGCGGACTACTTTTGCCGCTCGCCGCACGTTCGGTTTCAGCGTTGGGAGCAGCCACTCCATTTTACCAGTTTCTATTTTTTTTTGGCATGAGAACTTGGCTTGGAGTAAAGCGCGAGTAGGCACGGAGCGCCAAGGAGCGGCGCGCTCGTTTCGCTCAGTTTTCCCAGAGGTTCCTATAATAAAGAAGATACCACGAAAGCCGAGCGGCCTGTGTGAACGGAGCGCATGCATCCTCGGCGTCCCGCAGAGGAGCGGGTGGGATCTAATACAGACAATGGGGTTCAGAGTCATCACACGCCCGATGTTCCCGGCGGGACGCCGGCAACGACACGCGGGTGCTACCCATGCTCCTCTCGTCGCCTGTAAAACAACTTAGAGTGCTTTATTCAGCGGCTCCTTTCGCCTCCGAGTCTGGTTCGGCGTCTCTTCCAGGCAGCTCGCTTATTCGCGCAAGGCGACGCCGAGGGTTTTGAGGCGGTCTTTGAGTTTGGCGTGGGCGGTGTTCACTTCTTCGGCGGTGAGGGTGCGCTCGGCGCTGCGGTAGGTGAGGGAGTAGGCGAGCGATTTTTTGTCGGCGGGCACTTTTGCGCCGGTCGGGTCGGTGAAGAGGTCGAAGAGTTCGACGGCGGCGAGCAGGGGCTCGTTGGCCTTCGCGAGGGTGGCGGCGATGGCGTCGTGCGCGAGGTCGAGTGGGGCAAGGAGGGCGATGTCGCGCGTAGTGGCGGGGAAGCGCGGGATCTCGCGGTATTTTTTCGTAGTGTCGGGCGCGCTCACTTTCCACAGGGCGACGAGGTCTATCTCGGCGAAGACGGCGGGGGCGGTGGCATCCAGCGCGCGGGCGTCGGCGGGCCAGAGTTGGCCGAGGTGGCCGACGGGTTTGCCGGCGACTTCCACGATGAGCGAGAGCGCGAGGGCGGGGTTGCTATCGGTGCGAAAGGTGGTGCCGATGGCGGTGGAGAGGATGCCTTTGAGATCGAAGAGATCGGCGTCGCGGCCCGCAGCCGTGCGCCATCCGCGCTCGGCGGTGCTGCCGCTGAGGACGATGGCGGCGTGTTGGAATTCCTCGGGGCGTTGCGTGGAAAAGACGCGGCCAATTTCAAACAAACGCACGCTGGCGGCTCCGGCGCGGAGGTTCGTGGTGATGGCGGTGAGGAGGCCGTGGAGGAGGTTCGGGCGGAGGACGACTTGTTCGTCGTTCATCGGGTTCTTTACGCGCTGCAAGCTGGCGGGCGCGGTCTGTGTGTAGGCGAGGCCGCGCGGCTCGGTGGGGACGAGTGTGATGCTGCGGGCCTCGTGCAACCCTTGCGCGAGGAAGGCGCGGCGGAGCGCCATGGCGCGGTCGTAGCCGCGATCGGTGGCGCTGGCTGAGGCGAAGCGGGCCTGGGTGCGCGCGGGGATCGTCTCCATGCCGACGACGCGGGCGATTTCCTCGATGAGATCTATCTCACGCGAGAGATCGAGGCGGAAGCTCGGCGGCTGCCAGCCTCCCTCCTCTGCTTGGACGCGCACGAGGCCAAAGCCCGTGAGGATTTGCGAGACGCGCTCCTCGGGCACGGCGATGCCGAGGATGGCGGCGAGGCGCTCGGGGCGTAAGGAAATAGCGGGTCGCGGGACATTGCGCTGCACGCCGTGGGTGGCCTCGGCGATGGGTGAGATTGCGGAGGCACTGGCGACTTCGGCGATATATTTGGCGGCGCAGAGCGAGGCGCGATCCACGCCATCAAGATAAACTCCGCGCTCAAAGCGGTAGCTGGAGTCGCTGGAAAGCCCGAGTCTCCGCGAGGTGCGGCGGATCGTGGCGGGATCAAAGTAGGCGCTCTCTAGGATGACGTCGGTAGTCGTGGCGGTGACGCCAGTTTCTTCCCCGCCCATCACGCCCGCGATGGCGACGGCCTTGATGTCGTCGGCGATCACGATGTCTTCCGCAGTGAGCGTGTAGGTTTTCTCATCGAGCGCGAGGAACGTCTCGCCCACCGCAGCCTGGCGCACGCGCAGTGGGCCGTGGATCTTCGCTGCGTCGAATGCGTGGAGCGGCTGCCCGCTGGCCATCATGATGAAATTGGTGACGTCCACGATGTTGTTGATCGCGCGGAGGCCGATGGATTCTAGCTTTGCGCGCAGCCACTCCGGGCTCGCGCCGACCTTTACACCCGCGATACGGCGCGCGGTGTAGTAGCACGGCGCGGTGCTCTCGATGGCGACGACGGGCGCATCTCCCGCGATAACTGGCTCCGGCGGCCCAGTAGGACGGGTGATGGCTTTCGCCGTGAGCGCGCCGATTTCCACCGCAATGCCCGCGTGGCTGAGGAGGTCGGGGCGGTTGGGTGTGACTTCCAAATCGAGCACCGTGTCGCCCGCGAAAAGTTCGCCGATGGGTGTGCCGGGCTTTGCGTCTGCGGGGAGGATGAGCAAGCCGTCCGCGCCTTTCGGCAGGCCGAGTTCGTCAGCACTGCACAGCATCCCGTTGCTCTCCACGCTGCGGAGTTTCCCCGCTTTGATGATGAAATCCGCCGAGAGCTTTGCGCCCGGCAGAGCGCACGGCACTTTATCGCCGACCCTATAGTTCTTCGCTCCGCAAACGATCTGCCGCAGCGCGCCGCTCCCGTCGTCCACTTGGCAGACGCTGAGGCGATCCGCGTTCGGATGTTGCACGGATTCTTTGATCTCCGCGACGACGACATTCGCAATCGCGCAGCCCGTCGTATGCACGCCCTCAACTTCCACGCCCGCAAGCGTGAGCAAGTCCACAAGCGCTGGGACAGTAGGTGGGAGTTCGATCAGCTCAGAGAGCCAGTTGAGTGAGACTTTCATATTTTTTTAAACCACGAAGGGCACGAAGGGCACGAAGAGCACGAAGAATATATTAAAGATTGAAATCGCGAGGGCGGCGCTCGGGCTCGGGTAAATTTCCAGCCCTGCGTTTGATGCCTTCTTTGATACGAGGGACGTTGAAATTCACTAGAAACCCCAGAGGACTTCCGGTGAGACGAAGGTAATTGATAAGTTGAGCATCATGGATGGGGAGTAGATTTTCGACGCTTTTGAGTTCGAGAACGACTGCGTCCTCCACGAGGACATCCATGCGAAATCCAACTTCCATCGTGATGCCTTTGTAGATCAGAGATACTGGTTTCTGTCGCTCGAAACGAATACTCCGCAACGCGAACTCGTGGCAAAGAGCTGCCTCGTAAGCACTCTCTAAAAGTCCAGGACCAAGTTCTACATGAACATCAAAAATGGAGTTCACTACAGCGGTCGCGACCTTCTCGATTTCTTCTCGATTCATAAAACTTCGTGCCCTTCGTGCCCTTCGTATTCTTCGTGGTTAAAACTGCGCGAGGAAGCGCTGGTCGTTGTCGGTGAAGGTGCGGATGTCCGGCACGCCAGCCATGATCATGGCGAGGCGATCCAGGCCGAAGCCGAAGGCGAAGCCGGTGTATTTCTCGGGATCGAAAGCGCAGTCGTTGCGCTTGGTATTCACGGCTTCCAGCACGGCGGGGTCCACCATGCCGCAACCCGCAATCTCCAGCCAGCGGTCGCTTGCGCCGAGGGCGCTCGTTTTAATATCCACCTCGTAGCTCGGCTCGGTGAAGGGGAAAAAATGCGGGCGAAAGCGGAACTTCGCATCGTTGCCGAAAAGCTCGCGGAAGAAAAACTCCAGCGTGCCCTTTAAGTCGGCGATGGACACACCCTCATCCACATACAGCCCCTCCATTTGCGTGAACTGCGCGAGGTGCGTGGCATCTATCTCGTCGCGGCGATAAGCAGCGCCGGGGGCGATGATGCGGATGGGTGGCGCGGCCTTTTCCATCGTGCGGATCTGCACCGTGCTTGTGTGCGTGCGGAGCAAGCGGCCATCGGCGAAATAGAACGTGTCCTTTTCATTCCGCGCCGGGTGATCGGCGGGCGTATTCAGCGCGTCGAAACAATGGAACTCGTCCTCGATGTCCGGCCCATCCGCGAGCGCAAAGCCCATGCGGCGGAAAATGGAGATCGTGCGGTCGAGCAGTTGCGTGATCGGGTGCAGTGTGCCGATCCGCGCAGCGGAGCCGGGGAGCGTCGCATCCACGCCGGAGAAGGCCGCCTTATCCGCCTCGCCTTGCAGACCCGCCTTGCGTGCATCGAGCGCAGCAGTCACGGCGGCGCGCACTTCGTTCAGCAATTTGCCGAGGCGCGGTTTGTCGTCTTTGGAGACATCCTTCATCCCTTTGCTGATGACGGTGAACGCGCCGGACTGGCCGAGGAATTTCACACGCGCAAGTTCCATGTCCGTTTCATCCGCCGCCGCTGCAATGGCCGCGAGTGCTTCCTCGCGCAGTTGTTCAAGTTGTGTATCCATTTTGAAAAAAGTAACTCCACGCTCAGGACGCAGAGGGCGCGGAGACTGGAGGAAAGAGCCCAGCCCCCGCAAGTCTTCTAAGGATGAAAAGCGGCTCCCGCCGCGGTTCATTTACAATCAAACCTACGGAACGAACGCCTTTAGCACTTCTCGCGACCACACGCGGCGCGCTTGCCAGCCGCGCCAATCTTCGTCGCGCAGTGTAAGTTCCGTGTCAGCCAGTCTCACCAAATGCCAGCGTGCTTGCGCGGGCAGCGGGCCTTTGTCGGGCGGCAGCGCGGCGATGTCGCGCAAGGTGCTCCACGCGCTAGGGCCGAGTGTGGCGAGATAGGCGGTGTCGGACTCGCGCCCGCCCGCTTGCCAGGTGGCGAAATTGTAGCGCGCGACGGCGCGCACGACATCGGTGAACTGGAGCACGAAGAAGAGCAAAAATGTCGCCACTACATTGCGCCCGAGCAGCCAGTTAAAGGTGCGCTTTTTCCACACAAAGGTAGCGAGCAGTAAGAAGCCCGTGCTGACGAGCAGCAGGAAGCAGCCGACGTAGATGCGCTTTTCCGTGAGCTGCGACGACTCCACGTAGAGCCGCAGCCGCTGGAAGACTCCGGCGATGAGAACGAAGTTTTGCACGATCCACACGGTGGCGAGATTTTTTAAAATGCGCGCCTGAGAGACTCGCTCGTCTTGCTGGAAAAGGCCCGCGATCACCACTGCCGAAAGCACCACGGCGGCGATGAGACTCCACACGCCTTCGTGGACGAATTGTGTGGGATTCACACCCGCTTGGATGTGGCGCGAGTGCCAGAGATAGACGGCGTCAATCGTGTTCACCATGCAGAAGAGGCCATTCAGCGCGAGGAGCGTCGCGCCGCTCTGCCACAGGGCTAGGCGGTGATCTGGGCGCGGCATGCGCGGCACGGTGCCGGTCCACCAGCGCGGGGATTCCGGCGCGCGGGTGCCGTGGAAAAGGCCGAGTGCCAGCGTGCTCACGCAGCACCAAAAGAAGAAGTGCTCGACCGAAAGATCGAGCCGCGCGATCCACTCGGAGACTTGCAGCACGACGCGCGAAATCAGCTCGGCAAAGACGGCATTTCCCTCTGCAAAAACTGCGCCGAATACAACGAGCAAGATCACCGCCGGAGCCAGCACCCACAGCGCGCGCATACCGAGAGCGATGAAGCCGACTCCCGGTTTTTCCAGCTCGCCGACGCTGCGCGCCGCTGTCGCGCCGAGGCCAAACCAGCGCACTTGCGAAGTAGCGAGGCCGTAGAGCACCTCCGAGATGCGCGCCCACAGGCTGGCGAGCTGCACGTGGAATACCTCGCCCGCCAACGCCAGCAGCAGCGCCGAGGATGCGAGCACATTAGAAAGCGAGACCTCTACAGCAGCCTGCACACAGCACGCGAGCAGCGCAGCGGTGATGAGTGCGGTGCGGCGACTCAGCGGCGCGCTATGGCTCGCGAGCAAAAGCAGCGCGAGCCCCGCGAAGAAGATGCCAACAGAAACCCCATGTGCGTCAGAGTGCCAGAAAAGCAAATCGGCCAGCGCTGTCGTGAGCGCGACGGGGATAAGCACGCTGGCGAGTCGGCGCATGGCCGTGGGAGTCATGGCGCTCATGCTGCCACCTCCTGTTCGAGCTGCGACAGCCGCGCGACTACGGCGGCGACGGTTTCTTTCAGCGTGCTGGTGCCCGCCGTGACGCCGACATTTTCCGCCGTGCGAAACCACTCTGCTCGCAGCTCCTCCGCTCGCATGATGTGGTGCGCGCGCCGCCCGGCTGCTTGCGCGGCGGCGACGAGGGCGAGCGTGTTATTGCTATTCCGCCCACCGACTACGACGAGCGTGTCGCACTCCGCGAGCAGCTTTTTGAGCGCGCTCTGGCGGTTCTTCGTGGGCTGGCAGACGGTGTCGCGGAAGAGGATTTTGCTCTGCGGAAAACGCGCGCGCATCGCCGCTACGAGCGACTCGACGTGCTCGATGGGCTGCGTCGTCTGCGCGATCACACCGTAGAGTGAAGCGGCAGGGAGCTTGGAAACATCAGCCTCCCGCTCAATCACCACCGTCTGCGGGAAGTCGCCCATAAGCCCCAATACCTCCACGTGCCCAGCCTTGCCAATGACTACCGGCTGGCACCCGAGCGCGACGAGCGTGGCGAGCTGCCCGTGCGCGTGCCGCACGAGCGGGCAAGTGCCATCCGCCACGCCAAAGCCCGCTTGCCGCCAAGCCTCGCGAGCCGTGTCGCTCGCGCCATGTGCAGTGATCATCACCTGCCGGGTCGGCGCGGTGCCCACCTCCGCGAGCGGGCGCTCCTGCACGCCGCGAGCGGCGAGGCGCTCGCGCACGATGGGATTATGGACGAGTTCCCCGAGGATGGTGAGCGGCGCGTCGTCGGCGAGCCGTTCCGCCTGAGCGATGGCGTCTCGGACGCCAAAACAAAGGCCGTAGTGTTCTGCGATGTGTATTTTCATAGAGTAGTTTGATTGCTTTGTATTACAAAGTGCGTGGATAAATGGAAAGCGCTACGTGCTTGCTGGCCGCCCTGCCGCGACGATCTGCTCCAGCACGGCGAGGTAGTCTTGGAAAGACTGCCGCCCCTTCGTCGTCAGCGCGTAATTCGTCTGCGGGCGGTCCAGCACTTCCTTGATGATCGCGACGTGCCCCGCCTCGTGCAGCGTGCGCAAGTGCATCACGAGATTGCCGTCGCTCATCTTCAGTTCCGCCTTTAGATCCTGAAATGACCAGCTCGCCCGCGTCACCAGCAGCGTCATAATCCCGAGCCGCCCCCGCTCGTGGATGGTCTTATCCAGCTTGTCTAAATCGAACATGGCGCGTGCAGATTTAGCCGTTCACTTTCCGCCCGCCACGCGGCCAAGTGCAGGCGGCGTAGATGAGGTGGAAGAGGCCGAAGGTCGAGAGCATGACTAGATCCGCAAGCCTCTCGCCCTCACCAAAAATTCCGCGGATTCCGAGGAAAGCGTTCGCAGTGAGGAGAAGCCCGGCGATCAGGAAAGCCCAGCCGAGACGGCCAATCGAGCGCGGCGCAAAGTGATTCATGGCGAGGAGCCCCATACCGTAAAGAATGCACCACGCATACGGCAGCAACAAACTGAGGCCAGCAAGGTAGAGCGTGTAGCGCAGTGCGAATGTGACCAGCGTCACAACAGCCGCAGTGAGGTGCGCTGGCAGAAGCGCGCTGAGTGCCATTTTCATACCTGGAGAAATGAACGGCTCCCCACGTCGCCGAGCATCGCGGTGAATAAAGAAGGCATTGCTCGCTGCCGTGACGGCCACCACGACCGTCCATACACCAAAGAATATAGGCGCGCGCTCTGTAGTGTGTGTCGCCGTCATCGCCAGCGCCACCCCCGCAACACTCGCCGCCAATCCCCCCACGAGCGCCGTGGGCGCGGAGATGGCGCGGTAGATCGTGGCTTTCTCCATGAGCGAGCGGATGACCCGCAAATTTTCTTCGGCTTCGTTGCTGTTCATGGCTGCGGACTTTGCGCGGCAAAGCGTAGCTTTGCAAGACAAAGTTTCAGAAATTTGCGCGATGCGGCGGATGGATGAAAAAGAGTCCCGCTTCGAACTTCGAACTCCGAACTCTGAACTCTGAACTCCGAACTCCGAACTCCGAACCTTCCTGCTTCGAGAGCGTCGTTCGAAGTTCGAAGTATTTCGCCCCTCCTACATCCCCAGCGCGCGGACGAGGAAGGCCCACTGATCGGTCGTCTCTTCGATCACTTTTTTGAGCGCGGTGCCGCCGCCGTGGCCGGCGCTGGTCTCTATGCGGATGAGCACGGGCGCAGCGTTTGCGGCTTGGCAGGCTTGCAGGCGGGCGGCGAATTTGAAGCTGTGCGCGGGGACGACTCGGTCGTCGTGGTCGGCAGTCATCACCAGCGTGGCGGGGTAGCGGGTGGCTTCGTGGAGATTGTGCAGCGGGGAGTAGGCGCGGAGGGTGGCAAACTCCTCGGCGTTTTCGCTGCTGCCGTAGTCACTCTTCCACGCCCAGCCGATGGTGAATTTGTGGAAGCGCAGCATATCCATCACGCCCACGGCGGGCAGGGCTGCGCCGAAAAGTTCGGGCCGTTGCGCGAGGCACGCGCCCACGAGGAGGCCGCCGTTGCTGCCGCCCTGGATGGCGAGTTTGTCGGGCCGCGTGTATTTTTCCCGCACGAGCCACTCGGCGGCTCCGATGAAGTCGTCGAAGACATTTTGCTTCTTTAGCTTGATGCCCGCCGTGTGCCAGTCCGCGCCGTATTCGCCGCCGCCCCGGAGGTTCGCGAGCGCGAAGACGCCGCCCATTTCCAGCCACACCGCGCGGGCCACGGAGAAGGCGGGAGTGAGTGAGATATTAAAGCCGCCGTAGCCGTAGAGCAGCGTGGGCGCTGTGCCGTCGAGCACGAGGCCGCGCTTGTGCGTGATGAACATGGGCACGCGCGTGCCGTCTTTGCTGGTGTAAAAGACCTGCTTTGTCTCGTAGGCCGCGCCGTCGAAATCCACCACTGGCTTGCGCCACACGGCGCTCTTGCCGCTCGCCACATCGAGCCGATAAATCGCGCCGGGCTCGGTGAAACTCGCGTAGCTGTAGAAGGTCTCCCCTTCCCCACGCCGCCCGCCAAAGCCTGCCGCAGTGCCGAGCCCCGGCAGCTCCAGCTCGCGCAAAAACTTGCCCGCCGCGTCGAAGCATTTCACCTGGCTGTGCGCGTCTTTGAGATACTCGGCGATGATCTGCCCGCCGACGAAGTTCACGCTATCGAGCTTCTCCGCCGCCTGCGGGATCACCTCGCGCCACTGTGCCCGTGCGGGTTCCCGTGTATCCACCGCGATCACGCGGTAGCGCGGCGCTGTGAGATCGGTGCGGAAAAAGAACACCGCCCCGTCGTTATCGAGGAAATCGTAGGAGGCATCGAAATCATTCAGCAGCTCCACGACCTTCGCATCCGCCACGGCGAGGTCTTTGTAATACACGCGGCTCTTCGGATCGGTGCCCTGCGAGACGTGGATGATGAGGTAGCGCCCGTCGTCCGTGACGCTGCCGCTGAGATTCCAGTCGGCGTGATCTTTCCGCTCATACACCAGCACGTCGGCACTCTGCGGCGTGCCGATTTTGTGGAAGTAGAGCTTCTGAAATTCATTCGTCCCCTTCAGCTCATCGCCCGCCTTTGGCTCGTCGAAGCGCGAGTAGTAAAAGCCGCTCCCGTCCTTTGCCCAAGAGGCTCCGCTGAATTTCACCCAGCGCAGCGAGTCCTCGCGGTCTAGCCCCGTCTCCACATCGCGCACGCGGAATTCCTCCCAATCACTGCCCGCGCGACTGAGCCCATAGACGAGCAATTTCCCATCCTCACTCGGCACGGAATCCGTCAGCGCCACCGTGCCATCGGCAGACAGCGTATTGGGATCAATGAGCACGCGCGGCTCGGCCTCCAGCGCAGCGGCGACGTAAAGCACGCGCTGATTTTGCAGCCCCGAGTTGCGGGTGAAAAAGTAGCGCCCCCCGCGCTGGAAGGGCGTGGTGAAGCGCTCGAAGTTCCAGAGCTTCGTCATGCGTTCGCGGATGCGCTCGCGCTGCGGGATCGTCTCCAGGAAGCCAAACGTCACCTTATTCTGCGCCGCCACCCACGCCTTCGTATCGGCGGAATTGTCGTCCTCCAGCCAGCGATACGGGTCGGCGATCTTTGTGCCGTGGTAGTCGTCTTCCACCGCGTCCTTGCGCGTGGCGGGGTAATCGAGCTTGGGCCAATCAGCAGCAGCGAGTAGCGAAGTCATAGCGAAGAGAGCAGCGAGAAATTTCATACAGAGAAAGAATGTGGGCGGGGCCGGAGGGTGGTGGGCAGTGAGGGATTTGAACCCCCGACCAACTCGGTGTAAACGAGCCGCTCTACCACTGAGCTAACTGCCCTGCTGTTTTGCAGGCGCGCTTCTTACGTGTCCTCTTTCCCGAGCGCAAGTGCGGACTGCGGGAGGCAGCGGTCTATTTTGAACCACGAAGGGCACGAAGGGCACGAAGAGGTGGGATGAAGGCGATCCCTTTTCCTTTTATTCC
>JAYVQK010000122.1:0-7841 GCA_043757005.1 Verrucomicrobiaceae bacterium | reverse complement strand
TCAGCCTAGGCCAACGCGAGGAACGAGCGACGGCCTAGGTCTGGACTCGTAGAAGCGACGCCCTCGTCGCTTGCTCGTAGCTGAAAGATCCACCTTGGGCGTTGCCCAAGGCTGGTATCAATCCGGGCCTTCGGCCCTTAAAAGCGGCGTTCGGGCTAAAAGGCATCAGGAACTTATCCGCCATTGGGAGGTGGCGGTCATCGGTAGAGTGTGCGGGCTGTCTTGCCCGTGGATTTCACCGCCTTGAAGCGCCGCGAGAACTCGATGAGTTCCGCCACGCGCCGGAGTTTTTTCGGCGTAGGGAAGTCGAGCGAGGGGCTTTCGCATTTCGGTGGTCATTGTCCGGGTAGTTTCAGGTGATGGCGCGAGAGGATGGCGCTTTCGGGATGTCACGGTGGGCACAGCCGGGACGGGCTGTGTCACGTTCTTTACAGGGAAGAACGCAACCCAGACCGCGACGCGCACCTACCCAGAGGTCGTCGCGCACCTACCCAGACCCCGACGCGCAGCGACCTGGAGCTTGGCTGACACGACCCAGAGGTGTGCTCGCAGCGACCGGTGCATCGGCGCGCACCAACCGGTGTATCGGCGCGCAGCGACCCTGAGCAAAACGCGCACTGCCCAGGGGACGGCTCGCAGCGACCTTGAGCGATGCTCGCACGCACCGGGCGTTGACGCGCACCGAGCCAGACATGGGCGCACGACAGCCAGGGCGATGCGCGCAGCGACCCAGAGCGACGCTGCACATGGCGAGAATGTGGCACACGAAAGTAGTCATCACCGCTCCGCGTGATGGGGGCGGCGTTCTGAATCAGGACCCGCGTCTGGTTGGGAGGATCGCTCCATCACGCGGAGCGGCGATGACTACTTTACTGAATGCTGACAATTTTCCTGAAGGAACTAGACGCTCTGCTGACATGGGGGGCTTACGGTCGGCGGATGAAAATCCATTCCGCGCTGTTTCTGGCGACGATTTCTTTTGCGTGTTCGACGCCTGCTTTTGGGCACGAGCTCGCGGTGGTGCAGGAGGCTGCTCCGGCTTGGTTTGCGGCTCCGGCTGGGGGCGTGGTGGCGGCGGCGTTTGTGGCTCCGGCGGGAAATGGGGCGCTGATGGCGGCTTCGTTTGCGCCGTTCAAACCGAAGGTGCGTTACTATTGGGACGGCACTTACTTCTATGAAGAGTCGGATGGCCTTCCTGATCGCACGCGGATGCCGAATTTGATGGTGGGCATCACGTCGTGGCAGCAGCAGGTGCCGTTGCCGACTTCGTATCTTGGCGGGACGACGAATGGGACGACTAACACGGGCTCGCTCGGCTATCTCCAGCCGAACTACTGGCGCATCCCGCTCGTGCCGGTGGCGGCGGCTTCGCCCATCTCGCTGACGGGGAATTTCCTGCGCGGGGCGGTGGCGCTCGGGGCGGATGGCGTGCCGATTTTTAATCCGCGCAACAACACGGGGCAGTTCTCGCAGGCTATCGGCGAGCTGGATGCTTACGGCGGTCACTGCGGGCTCGGCGACGACTATCACTATCACATTTTCCCGACGCATTTGACCTCCGTGCTCGGCAACGACAAACCCATCGCGTGGGCGCTGGATGGCTATCCTGTCTATGGCTACGTGGAGCCGGATGGCAGCGCGCAGCAGGCGCTCGATTCGGATGGCGGACACACGCATGGCACTTGGGGTTATCACTATCATGCGCGCGGCACGCTCAGCGGGAGCACTTGGACGCCGGCTTCGCCTTACATGATGAGCGCGATGCACGGGACGGTGGTGAACTTTGATTCGCAGATCGATCCGCAGCCGACGGGCTCGGGTTTGCGTGGCTCGGGCACGGGCGGCTACACGGCGGTGCCGGTGGCTGGGGCGACGATTACGGCATTCAAAAATCCCGTCGCGCTCGTCGCGGATGGCTCGGGGAATCTCAGCGAAAACGTGGGCGGCGTGGCGAGCGATGATAACTGGTTGATGCGCTACACGGTTAGCGGGACGACCTACGATCTTTGCTGGAAGCTGAATCGCAGCGTGAACCCGAGGACACTCACGATGACTTGGCGGTTGCCGACGATTTCGCCGACGACGCTGACTTACAACAACAGCGGCAATCGTATCACGCAGTATCCGATGGCGGGGCCAAGTCTCTCGCGCTTGCCGGACACGGGGCAGACGCTGAACGCGACGGCGACCTTCGGCGAGGACTCGGACTACACGGTGAACGCGCCGTCTTTTACCGACAACGGCACGACCATCACGGATAACATCACGGGGCTGATGTGGCAGAAGACGGACAACGGCGAGAGCACTTGGGAGACGGCGGTGAGCAATGCGGCGGGGATCACCACGGGTGGCTTCACGGACTGGCGGCTGCCGACGCCGACGGAGGCGATGAGCATCCTCAATCACGACACCAATCCCGCGCTGAACTCGACTTACTTTCTGAATAACGCCAGCGGCACGCCGGGATATTGGTGGACGAGCGACATCTTCGGCGCGAGCACCACGAATGTGTGGTGCACGAACTTCGGCGGCGGGCTCGGCCCCAAGCCGAAGAGCGAGACGATCAGCGCGGGCGGCGCGCTGCGCTACCACGCCCGCTACGTGCGCGGCGCGAAGGCGAACAATGGGCACAATTATCTCAACAACGGCGACGGCACGATCACGGATACCGACGCGCATCTCATGTGGGCGCAGGTGCCGAGCGCCAGCCTCGCGTGGACTGCCGCGCTGACGTATGCGGAGGGTCTGACGACGGCAGGTTTCACCGACTGGCGGCTGCCCAATGTGAAGGAACTCCAGACGCTCGTGGACATCCCTCGCGCGACGGCGACGGCGACAACGACTGCGCCGTGCATCAATCGCACGCTCTTCCCCGCTGCGACGGCGACGGCTTACTGGTCCTCGACTTCTGTGAAAGCGGGGACGCCGATTGAGGCGTGGCTCGTGGAGTTCGGCGTGAACACCGCGGCCACTCCATCGCGCAATGCGCAGGGCATCGTCAGCTACGAGCCGTATGCCTCAACGTATCCGGTCTTCGCGGTGCGCACGGTGCCGCTCTCGTCCATCACGCAAGGACGCGCGACGACGGTGACGACGAATCTTTTCCCCGCAGGGCAGCGCGTGTCCGGCGTGGGCAGCATCACCGCGACCGATAGCAGCGTGTGGACGGTGCCCTCGGCGACGCAGTTTTCCACGGCTGTAAAAGCGCCCGATCTTTACAACGAATACAACAGCGTGACCCCCGCGAATATGGCGGCGGCAGCGGCGGCTATCGCGGCTTTGCCGACCACCGTTATTGACTCCGATGGCGAGGTCGTCACGGGCTACATCTTTTGCGACAACTACTTTGAACTCTATGTGAATGGCGTGCTCGTAGGTGTCGATCCGGTGCCATACACGTCGTTCAATTCGTGCATGGTGAAGTTTAAGGCGAAGCGCCCGATCACCTATGCGGTGAAGCTCGTGGATTGGGAAGAGAACCTAGGTCTCGGAACCGAACTCAACGGCGGCGATGCCTACCACATCGGCGACGGCGGCTTCATCGCGAGCTTCAGCGATGGCACGGTGACGAACAACCAATGGAAGGCGCAGACCTTTAACATCGCGCCGCTCGACAGCCCCGCGCAGGTCGTCGAACTCGCGAACGGCACGCATGATTCATCCGCCGCGACCACGCACACGCTGACCGAGACGGCCTATGCGCTGCACTATCCGGTGCCTGCGGATTGGGCGTCGAAATCCTTCGCCACTGGCGGCTGGCCGAGCGCCACGACTTACACCGAGGCGCAAGTCGGCATTAACAACATCCCCGCTTACTCGAACTTCCCCGCGCAGTTTGCCAACAGCGGCGCGCAGTTTATTTGGTCGTCGAATCTGCTGCTCGATAACGAAGTCATCGTCCGCTTTACCGGCCCCGCCGCAGTAGCGACGACACCGCCGACGATCACCGCGATCACGAACGCGACGACGATGCGAAACACTGCGACGACCGCGCTGACCTTCACGGTCGGCGACGCGGAGACTGCGGCGGCGAGCCTCACGCTCAGCGCCAGTTCGAGCAATACGGCGCTGGTGCCCGTGGCGAACATCGTCTTCGGGGGCAGCGGCGGGAGCCGCACCGTGACTGTGAATCCGGCGAGCGGCCAGGTCGGCATCGCCACGATCACCGTCACGGTGAGCGATGGCACCACGACGACGAGCACCACGTTTGTCTTTACGGTAACTCCGCCGAACGTCCTTTTCATCATCGCCGACGACTACGGCCTCGATGCCAGTTCGCTCTACAACACCAGCCCCGGCGTCTCACTGCCGGCGACGCCGAACCTCGCATCGCTCGCGGCCAGCGGCGTGAAATTTACCAACGCCTACGGCTACACGGTCTGCTCGCCCACGCGCTCGTGTCTGCTCACAGGGCGCTACGGCTTCCGCACGGGCACAGCGAATGTGGTCGGCGGCGCGGCATCGAACAACGTGCTGCGGGCCTCGGAGTTCACGCTGCCGGATGCGTTCGCGGCGAATAGCGGACTCGACTATCAGCTCAAGCAATTCGGCAAATGGCATCTCGGCGGCGCGAACACGGCTCCAAGTCTCATCGGCGGCTGGCCGAATTTTGCGGGATCACTCGCGGGTGAAATCGCGGACTATGTGAATTGGACGAAGGTAGTGACCAACGGCACGACCACCACCTCCACGGCAACGACGACCTATGCGACGACCGATGTCGTGAATGACGCGGTGTCATTCATCGGCACGCAGACCACTGCCGGGAAGCCGTGGGTCGCGTGGGTCGCCTTCAACGCGCCGCACATTCCGCTGCATCTCCCGCCGCCGAGCGTCTTCGCCAACCCCGCCTCGCTCACCGGCTCTGCTGCGGACATCGCGGCGAATCCGCGGAGTTATTACAACGCCGCCGTCGAGGCCATGGACACGGAAATTGGACGCCTGCTCGGCAGCATGACTGCGGCGGTGCGTGCGAACACGGACATCATTTTCATCGGCGACAACGGCACGCCGCCGCTCACGCTCCAGGCTCCCTATCCCGCCAATCACGGCAAGGACACGCTCTACGAGGGCGGCATCCGCGTGCCGCTGATCGTGAACGGGCCCGACGTGGTGGCGCCGGGACGCAATTCGGCGGTGCTCACGCATCTCGTGGACCTCTACTCCACGATCCTCGAACTCTCGGGCATCAACGTCGCGGGCACCGTGCCGTCGGGGACGACGCTCGATTCGCAGAGCCTGCTGCCGGTTTTGCAAAATCAAGCCGTCACGCGGTCGCTCGTCTATGGCGAGGAGTTTGACCTCGCCTTTCCAAACCTCGGCGGCAGATGCCTGCGCGACGCGCAATACAAGGTCATCCGCAAAAAGACGGGCGTGGATGAATTTTACGATCTCGTAGCCGATCCCTACGAGAGCACGAACCTCCTCGCCGGGGGCGTGGGAGCGATGACGACCGCGCGGCAGACCGCCTACAACACGCTCGTCGCGCAGCTCGCCAGCTACAACACCGCGCCGACGACCACCACCATCGCGAACCGCAGCACCGTGCAGAACACCGCGACGAGTGCCATCGCCTTCACCATCGGCGATGCGGAAATGTCACCCACGATCCTCACCGTCACCAGCGGCTCTTCCAACACCACGCTCGTGCCCGCTGCGAATGTCGTCCTCGGCGGCAGCGGCGCGAGTCGCACCGTCACCGTCACCCCGGCCACGGCGCAAACGGGCACCTCCACGATCACCGTCAATGTGACCGACGGCGTATTTACGGCGAGCACCAGCTTCGTGCTCACGGTCACTGCCACCGCCACGCCGCCGACGATCACCGCGATTTCCACCACGCCTGCTGTGCCGACGAACCTCGATAGCCCGTGGGTGAATGCAACGGTCTCCGCTGGCTCAGGCGCGACGATCACGACCGCGCAGCTTACTTACAACGGCGGTGGCACTCCCACGACGACGACGGTTTTCACCGAGACGATGGCGAATACGGCGAGCGCCCCGATGACGGGATGGGACGGCACTGGCGCGATCAATCCGTGGACGGTCACCAACACGTCGGGCGGCGCGGGCAATGTGAAACAGACGACTGCGGCGAACCACGGCACCGGCAATATCTGCGGCCTCGATATGAACAAAGGCTCGGCCACGGCTACGCAAACGATGGTCGCGACGACGAACACGATCAACGCGGTGGGCACGTCGGGGTATGTCGAATTTTGGACCGCCACGGCGAATGTCACAGCGGGACTGGGCTGGACTTTCCAGGTCTCCACCGATGGCACCACCTGGACCACGCGCCTAAGCGAACTCGCTGGCAGCGTCCACGGCTACGTCACCGTTTCCCACTACGATCTGCTGCCTGCGGAGCGGGTCAGCACGTTGAAAATGCGCTTCCAATTTATCGGCAACGGCGTGGGCGGGCCGACTGCGCCGAGCGTGCAAATTGACGACATCAAAGTAGTCACGACCAGCGGCAGCACGCCGGTGACAGTCACCATGCTCGACGACGGCGCGCACAACGACGGCGCTGCTGGCGATGGCGTGTATGGCGCGCAGATTACTCCGGCGCTCACCACGGGCACCGTCGTGAGCTACACGGTTGCTGCGACGGACAGTAACAGCGCCACCACGACGAGCAGTTCTGCCTCCTACACGGTGGGCACCGCAACGCCTGTGCTCGCGGTGACACCGGCCACGGGACTTACTTCCAGCGGCAACGCCGGTGGTGCGTTTTCGCCATCGAGCGCCACTTACACGCTCACCAACAGCGGCACCGGCACGATGAGTTGGACGGCGGGCAAGACGGCCGCATGGCTCACTCTCTCCGCCTCCAGTGGCACCCTCGCAGCCGGAGCCAGCGCGACTGTTTCCGCCACGATCAACACCGCCGCAAACAGCCTGACCGCCGCCAGCTACAGCGACACCATCACCTTTACTAACAGCACGAATGCCAACGGCAACACCACCCGTGCCGTCAGCCTGACGGTCAACGCCACGAGCGCACCCGTCGCTCCGGTCTTGCCCACGCTGGCTACCGTCACGGCGGGCGCCACCATTACGCTGACGTGGCCCGCTGTGTCGGGTGCTACGAGTTACACGCTGGAAATAGCTTCCAGCGCCAACTTTGCCACCAGCCTTCTGGCCTCCCAGACCGTCGCCCTTCCCACCGCGACCTACAGCAGCCTGACCGGCGGCGTGACCTACTACTATCGCGCCTTCGCGACGAACAGCATCGGCTCGTCGCCTTACAGCAACACCGTCTTCTCCACGCAGGATACGTCAGCCCCGACGGTCGTCATCACCAGCCCCGCGAGCGGCACCAGCACAGCGACCGCGACCATCGCCGTATCCGGGACCAGCACCGGCGCGACTTCGGTGAAAGTGAACAACGTCACCGCAACCAGCGCCAACGGTTTTGCCACATGGACGGCGACAGTGCCGCTCGGCTTCGGCAGTAATTCCATCACCGCCACCGCGACGAATGGCGCGGGCACCTCGGCCACATCTGCCGCAGTGACGGTCACACTCACCGCCGCGCAGACCTACAACCCACTCATCGTCCCTGACACGATTTCAGGCACGACTTTCAACATTTCGCTGAACCAAAAAACCAAGCAGTTCCGCACGGGCGCAGCGACCACGACCTATGCCTACAACGGCGCGCTCATGTGGGGGCCGACGCTCATCATGAACAAAGGCGACGCCGTGCAGATGAACGTCACCAACAACCTCATTGATACGACGACGGTGCATTGGCACGGCTTTCACATCCCCGCGATCATGGACGGCGGCCCGCACCAGACCGTCCCCGCAGGCACGACTTGGTCGCCGAGTTGGAT
>JAYVQK010000121.1:0-71491 GCA_043757005.1 Verrucomicrobiaceae bacterium | reverse complement strand
GGGGTGGAGGGGCGGCTACGGGGGGGCGGGGGTTTTCTGGGGGGAGGATGGGGGTGATGTCTATTTCTCGGATTTCGGATTGGGTTTGGCCGGATTGGACTTGGAAGATTCGGGGGGTGTTTTGGATGTTGAGGGATTCATCCACTCCGGGGGTGCTATAGTCGTCGTCGGGGGTAAATGTTTCGTTCACGATGACTATGGGCGGGTAGTCGGGAGCTGGCGCTGGGGGGTAGTAGAGGAGGCGATATCTGCCTCGACTCATAGTGACATAGGTCTCGTCCCGGGAGATGTGAAAGCTGGAAATGATTGGGGAGCCGTTTGGGGTTATGTGCGTATCACCTCCCCATTCAAGATAGCTAGCTGAATACCCATCGTGAAGGTATGGCTGGGTGTAGTCTTCCGGATGTTCTGGCAAGAGATTCTCCGCTGCTTGGATCAATTCATAGGTGGAATAGGGTGAACTAAGCTGCCCGTTCCAATCGGTGATGGTATTTCCGTCCTGATGATGATAGTTTATCGTATCTGTATTCACGGTAACACCTGATGGAAAATACGTATGTCTGCGATTAACGGGAGAAAATGCGCCGTCTATAGAGCCAAAGTATCTATCCATTAAAATATTAAAAGTATGGGTGGTTTCTGTGCTTTGCGGCTTACCTTTTCTGTCAATCTCTGTGCCTGTCCACAAATACTGAGCATTGTGCCCCTCTGCATGATAGATATCTGTTGTTTTATGTATCGTATCTTCAAAATCTCGTATTAAATCATATGTTCCATTGTATTTTATAAACTGATTGATATCATCAATGGTGTTATAAATATTGTATATTAGATTTATTGTTGCGCTCTGTTTACTTACAGCAAAATAGTCAGTATTACTGGAGTCAATTTGCTGGTGCAAATACATCGAACCATACGGGAAAGAAGGCGTTGGATTATTTGAGGTGTAAGTTGTATAGCCTGTCTCTATATAATGGGTAGAGCGAGTGTATTCTGTCGTCAAGTTTTCAGAAGCAAGATTTGGGGTGACAACGAAAGTCTGGGTAGTAGTATAGCTATTATTAGGACTATTATCACTAACGGTAAATATTTCTTTAAGGTATTTTTGCGGTGCAATTGCTGAGTTATATTGAATGACCCCAGGGAAATCTACGATAGAATAGGCTTGCTGCTCCACCACTTCTCTGATTAGCGGGACGACATAGACTGTTTCGGGGGACACTTGTTTCTTACCCATACTCGACGTGCTACAGAAACGGTAGCGATAATTTAGGCAGGAAAATTCTACCTCATCATTTTGTGGACTGTGAACCAGTGCGGTCGCATCAATGTTCCTCCAAACGCCTTTATTTCCATCCGCACGTTGCAGGACGAGATTAGAGAATCCAGCGCCTTGGGCGGGATCCCATTCTATGGTCACTTTCGTAAAATCTGGTATTCCGTTGGTGTTACTCACGCGCCCACCCCACACCGAACAGTATATTCCTAGTGCTGGCGTTGCGTTGGTGGGTTCGTTATCTTCGGCATCATCCAGCCCGTCTCCATCGGTGTCTTTGTTGTTTGGGTCGGTGCCGTTTGCGACTTCGGCGGCGTCGCTGAGGGTGTCTCCGTCGGTGTCGCTGTTGAGGGGGTTGGTGGTGGTGAGGTGGATTTCGTTGCCGTCGGTGAGGGTGTCTCCGTCGGTGTCGGCTAAGTGGGGGTTGGTGTTGTTTTGGTATTCTTCGAGGTTGCTGAGGCCGTCTTGGTCGGGGTCGAGGGGGGCGTCGTCGGGGTTATTGGGGTTGAGGGCGTTGGCTATTTCCCAGTCGTCGGGCATTCCGTCGCCGTCGGTGTCGGTGTTGTGGAGGGGGTCGGTGCCGTTGAGTATTTCTTGGTAGTTGCCTATTTTATCGCCGTCGAAATCGGCAAGGAAGGGGTTGTCGGTGGGGATGTCGGAGTAGCGGAGGCGGAGAAAGAATTTGGTGCTATTGGAGGTAAAATCCCATGTGAGGATACCGCCGATGCCAGTTTCGATGATGGGTAGGTATTCCCATGAAGTGAGATTGCTGGAGTGCTGGAAGAAGTAGGTGCGGCCTGCTTTGCTCCACCATGAGAAGTCGTAGGTGTCTAGGCTGCTGCCGCGCTTGAGGACGGAGCCTTCGTTTGGGGAAATAGGGGTCTGTGCAGTGCTGGCTCCGATGAAGAGGAGGCCGAGGAGTAGGGCGAGGGATGGTCGGGTTAAGGGGTGTCTTTTCATTTACCGGAGACAGAATAGGTGCGGCTCTTTTTAGGCCAAAATTGGATGATGGTGTCTTGGGGCACGGCTGGATGGTCTTTGAGGGATTGTGCTTGGGCAGCTCGGACGGCTTCTCGCTGGGTGTGTTCTTTGGCTAGGGAGATGTAGTTTTCCTCGTAGGTGTGGTGCAGGGCGTCTAGCGGGGCGAGGGCTTCGGGGGAGGGCTTTTTGCTGTCGGCTACGAGGGAATACTCGGCTCGGCGGCGCTCGGATGGGGATTGCTTGCGGGGTGGGTTCCAGCCTTCAGCCGTGGCGCGCGCTTGGGCTGCGACTAGGCTTTGGGCCTCTTCATTGCCGAGGGCCATGAAGAGGGTATAGATGGTGTCTTCCGTCTCAAATTCGCTGTGCCCAGTGAAGAGATTGAAGTCGGCATTGCTCCACGCACGAATCTCTTGGCCATCGAAACGCCAACTCAACTCGGTGAGGCGGTGATCATAGACGGTGGCGGAAAGCATGAGCACTTTGGCGGTCTTTTTCTCCCGTCTTTCCGCCGCTGCGGTTTCTTCGCGGGTTGCGGGTTTTACTTTCTGCACAGGCGCAGCGGCTGTGCGGGGCTGGGGGGCAGGCGGCTCAATGCGTTGGTAGAAGACGGTGTGGTCGGGGTATTTCACCTGCACGGCTTCAAGCACTTTGGGCTGGAAAGCGGGCGGCGCGGCGCTGGCAATGGCGCAGAGTGCGGTCATCGCGGCAAGGCGCAGATGGAGAGTCGGGAGTGCTTTCATGTGGTCGGTGGATGAAGATGTTTTCTGCCGGATAAGGCAATGTCTTTTACGCGGCGAAATGATGAGGAGATGTGGGTTCATATTTTAAAATGCCGAGTGGAGCGTGCCACTGTGGCTTCCGATGTCAGATGTTAATTTTTAAGCAATCCTGCTCCGGTTTCGGAACCCTTGATCAGGCAGCACTCAGGAATGGCCAAGCTCCAATTTCGGAGCAATGCCAACTAAGAACCTTATAGGGCCTACAATTAGGCGTCTGCGCGCACATCGCGACTGGTCGCAGGATGCGCTCGCGGCTCATTGCCAGAGGCTTGGGTGGGCGCTTTCGCGTGGGACGCTAGCCAAAAATCGAGTCTGGGGTTCGACGTGTGAATGACGGGGAGATCGCCCTATTCGCGTCCGCCTTGGACATCGAAGTATCAGAGTTATTTCCAAAGCTTTTCGCCGGAAGATTTAACGAAGAGGCGATAGAAGTGGCTCGGCATAGCGGGGAGTGACGCTCGCCCGCAACAGTTCATTTCAAACGCAGCCCTACGGCTTGATTCCGTTAGCCACGAGCTTGTAGCCGAGCAGCGGGGCGCGCGCGCGCAGCACTTGGCCGAGCTGGCTCATCTGCGCGTCAAAGAGCACGTGCTCCCCCATCTTCATGCTGAAAAGATACGTCGAGAGAACCTCCCCATTCAGCGTCGTGCTCGACTGCTGCGCGGTGAAATCCGGCGCGGGCATCGTGCTCGTCTGCGTGCGCAGTTGCGCGAGCAGCGAGGAGGGCACGCCGAGCTTTGCCAACAGTGCCGCCACGCCCTTTTCATCCGTAGTAAAAGTGACCAGCTCACCGGCCTCTTTCCCATCCCGCACGCGGTAGCTGGCCGTGTGTGCAAGCGGCTCTAGCACGATTTCGAGCTGCCCGCCGGTCGCTGCGACCGCTACGTCCAACTGCAAGCGCGAGAGCTGAAGTCGCGCGTCTAGCAGCGCGTTCCCCACCCACGAAAGGCGATGCGCTCCGACACCCGGGATTGCTAAATTCACAGCCCCATTAAACTCCAAACTGCGCGCCCCACCCTCCTCCGCCAGCTTTGGCTGGAGGTGTAAATAGCCCACCTCCCGCGTCGTATCGTAGATCAGCAAATCCGACGACTGGAGATGCTGAAACAGCAAGCGCCCGACATACGAGACAGGCAATTCATTCAGCCGCGAACTCTCCGGGTAAAACTCGCGCACAACAAGCAGCCCCGACATAACGGCCCAAAAGAGAACGATGAAAGTGACAAACAAACGATGAAGCATGAAAGAGCCGCCAATGAACCCAGCCCGTGCAAAAGAGCAAGAGCGCGCAATAGCCAGCATGGACATCCTGCCTCTATCCCGTCCATAAAGCTCCCCTCGTCCAATCCAACCAACTCACATGATCCGCACCCACTCGCTCTCGAAATCTTTTGGCTCACTCACTGCCGTCGCCGGGCTCGATCTCGACGTGCCGCAGGGGGAATTTTTCGCCTTTCTCGGGCCAAATGGTGCGGGCAAAACTACGACCATCAAGATGCTCGCGGGGCTGCTAAAGCCGACGGGTGGCACAGCCATCGTCGGCGGCTACGATGTGCAGCGCGAGCCGGAGAAGGCAAAGGCGCAGCTCGCGTATGTGCCGGATTTTCCATTCACCTACGACAAGCTCACCAGCATCGAATTCATGCACTTTGTCGGCGACATCTTTGGTCTCAGCGCGGCGCAGATCGCGGATGGCACGGAGGCATTGTTCGACCGCTTTCACCTCCACGATTACCGCCACGAGCTGACGGAGAATCTCTCGCACGGCACGCGCCAGCGCCTCGTGATCTCCAGCGCGCTGCTGCACGAGCCGCGTGTGCTGGTGATTGATGAGCCGATGGTCGGCCTGGATCCGATGCACGCGCGCATCGTAAAGGAGGAGTTTAAAGCGCGCAGTAAAGCGGGCATGACGATCTTTCTCAGCACGCACCAACTCAGCGTGGCCGAGGAACTGGCGGATCGCATCGGCATCATCCACCGAGGCCAGCTCATCGCGCTCGGCACCGTCGAAGAACTGCGCGCCATGAGCGTAGAAAAAGGCGCGCTAGAAAGTGTCTTCCTCTCACTCGTGGACGCCGAGGAGCAGGCGAGGGAACGGGTTGATGGTTGATTGGCGCACGGCGCGCGTGCTTCCATCAACCATCAACTTTCAACCATCAACCCTGCTCCTGCTGCTCCTCACTGCGCTCGCCAGCGCGGATGAGTTGTCCGAGCGTTTCATCGTGCGGGCTTGGCAGTCCGAGGATGGCTTGCCTGGCAACGTCGTGCGCTCCGTCGCGCAGGCGGCGGATGGCTACTTGTGGGTCGCCACGGCGGAAGGGCTCGTGCGCTTCGACGGCGTGCGCTTTTCCGGCTTCGAGATGGAGCCGGACGCCACGTTCGCCCGCCTCCAGCCGCGCGCACTTTTCACCGAGCCAAATGGCGACGTGTGGGCCACGACCACGCGGGGCGGGCTCCTGCGCTGGCACGCTGGGCGGCTCACGCGTGTTATGGAGGAGACGGATGGGCGTGTCGTGCTCACGCAAGTGCTACCGGACCACGCTGGCGGGGCGACTGTCGCGCGTGGCACGGAGCTGTGGCTCGTGCGCGACCATGCCGCGCCCACGCTCATCGCGCACACGCCCGAGCTGGATGAGCTGCTCCGGCAGGACGCGATTTTCTGGGCAGAAAAAGGTCGCCGCATCGCTGGCCAAGACGCGCTGCGGATGCACGACCGTGCGGGTCGCCGCTGGCAAGTGCTGCCGGGCGGGAGCCTCACTGTCGCCGCGCCCGAGGGAGAGCCCGTCGCACTGCCCGGCCTCCAGCCCGGCGCGCGCATCAATGACCTCATGGAAGACCGTGAAGGCGCGCTGTGGGTGGCTACTGGCGAGCACGGCCTACTGCAAATCCGTGAGCGCCGCGCGACGATGCTGGGCGTGGCCGAGAGCCAGAGCGACCGCGCCGCGCTCGCCCTCATCCAAGACCGCACGGACGCTTGGTGGGTGGGCACGAAGCGCGGCGGGCTCGATCTTTTCGAGGGGGAAAAGATCACGCATTTCGAGCTGGGTGCGGCTACAAATCCGCGCCCCGTCTCCGCACTTTGCGAAGACAGCGCGGGCACGCTGTGGGCTGCCACGCGGGATGGGAGCGTCTTCCGCCGCGACTCCGCCGGGCCGTTTCGCGTCGCGTTTACCGAACCCTCGAAGGTGGACGCCATCCTAGAAGCCCCGCCCGGCACGCTCTGGCTCGGCGGCGCGCAAGGGCTTGCACGCTGGGCGGGCGGAGTGCTCACGCGCTTTGGAGTGAAGGATGGAATCGCGCCGGGTGAAGTCTCCACGCTCGCCGCCGATTGGCGCGGAGAGCTGTGGGTGGGCCTCGCCAATGGCACTGTTTTCCACGGGCGCGAAGGCCGCTTCGAGCGCGCGGGCGCGGACGCTGCGCTCGGCGGTCGTCGCATCTCCGCCATGCTCGCCGAGCCGGACGGCACCGTGTGGGCGACCTCGCTCGGCGCTGGCCTGTGGCTGTGGCGCGAGGGCCGTTGGACGCACTTCGGCGCGGAGGAGGGACTGCCCGACGAACGGCTCACCACCGTGCGCGACGACAGCAGCGGGCACCTCTGGCTCGGCTCGCTCGTAGGCATTTTGCGGGTGAAAAAAAAACAGATTTTCGGCGATGGACGACCGCTCACCGTGCAGCGTTTCGACCGCGCCGATGGGCTGCTCACACGCGAGTGCAGCGGTGCCTTCCAGCCCGCGAGCTGGCGCTCGCGCGAGGGCGAGCTGTGGTTCCCCACGGGGCAAGGCATCGCACGGATGCGGCCCGACCGGCTCGCGCTAAACGCACTGCCGCCGCCCGTCGCCATTGAGGGCGTGGAGGCCAATGGTCGCACCATCCGCGACACCACGGGGCCGGGGCGCACGCAGCTCACTTTCCACTACACGGGGCTCAGTTTTTCTAGCCCGGAGAAAGTGCAATTTCGCACCCGGCTGGAAGGGCTGGAGAGCGATTGGCGCGAGGCGGGCAGTGCGCGCAGCTTTACCTACGAGGCGGTGCCGCCGGGGCTGTATCACTTCCAGATGATGGCCGCGAATAACGATTGCGTGTGGAGCGAGGCCAGTGCGCCGCTCGCCATCCGCGTGCTCCCGTATTGGTGGGAGACGGCTTGGTTTCGCCTGCTCGCCGTCGCATTGGCCACGGGTGGGGCGATTGCATTTGGCTGGGGCGTCGCGCGTCGCCGGTTGCGCGAGCGCTTCTCACAACTCGAAGTCCAACACGCCCGCGAGGCCGAGCGCGCAAGGCTGGCGCAGGATCTCCACGACGAACTCGGCGCGAGCCTCACGGAAATCTCCATGCTCGCCAGCGTCACCGCCGAGCAGCCGGATGCCGCTGCCGTCCGCGCCCCACTCGACGAAATCGCGGGCAAAGCGCAAGCCGTCGTCGGCACGCTCGACGAGATCGTGTGGGCTGTGAACCCGCGCCACGACACGCTCGCCTCGCTCATAGAATACCTTGCCGCTTTCGCGGGCGATTTCCTCGCAGCCGCTGGCATGACGCTGCGGCTCGACGTGCCCTCGCTCCCGCCCACCATCCCGCTCGCCACGGAGTTCCGCCACGCACTTTACCTCGCCGTGCGCGAGGCGCTGCACAATGCCGTGAAGCACTCCGCCGCGCGCGAAGTATGGCTAAAAATGCAGCTCGCTCCCGACACACTTTGCATCGTCGTAGAGGATAATGGGCGCGGCTTTGACCTCGCCACAAACTCACGCGGAGACGGCCTCCGCAATTTACACACACGCATGGACGCGCTCGGCGGAAAATGCGACATCCTCACCACCATCGGCACCGGCACGAGCGTGCAACTCCGCCTGCCACTGCCCAACAAACCATGACCACCGTCGCCATCATCGAAGACAACCCGACCGTCGGCGCAAACCTCCGCCGCATCGTAGAAGCCACGCCCGGCTACAAGTGCGTGGGCGTGTGGCAGAGCGGCGAGGATGCCTTGGTGAAAGTGCCCGCATTTCGCCCACAAGTGCTGCTCATGGACATCCACCTCCCCGGCATGACGGGTATCGAGGCCACCGCGCGGCTCAAGGCCACGCAGCCCGATCTGCTCGTCATCATGGTCACCGTCTATCGCGACCACGACAAAATCTTCGACGCGCTCAAAGCGGGCGCGTGTGGCTATTTGTTAAAGCGATCCACACCCGCCGAGATCCGCAGCGCCATCGCCGAAGTCCGCGCTGGGGGAGCGCCGATGAGCGCCGAGATTGCGCGCCGCGTCGTGGAGACATTTCACCGCCCGATGCAGCCCGCAGGCAGCGAAGACGCGCAGCTCTCGAAGCGCGAAACGGAAATCCTCGAACACCTCACCAAAGGCCTCGCGAATAAGGAAATCGCCGACCGCCTCGGCCTCAGCATCGAGACGATCCGCGCGCACTTGAAGCGCATCTACGAAAAGCTCCACGTCCACTCCCGCACGGAGGCCGCGATGAAATATCGCAACAGTAGCGGACATTGAGCGTTTAAGCCCCTCCGCTGTCTGAAAGGACACTCGCCTTTTGCAGGCACCGTCCGCACTTTCCTATAAAAACTGAAACCATGAGCCGCACCCGCGCTGCTTTTACACTCATCGAGCTGATGCTCGCGATCGCCATGGCCGTCATCGTGATGGCCATGGCGATCCCCAGCGTGCGCGGGATGTCGGCGGAGCAGCGGCTGCGAGCGACGTTTGATAAGCTGGACGACCTCGCGCACAAGGCGCAGCTCAACGCCGTGTCGCAGCAACGCTCGTGGGTGCTCGTGTGGCAGGAGGGAAAAATTTTGCTCCAACCCGACGATCCGACCGCAGCGGAAAAAGAAGCGGGCGGCGAGGGCGCGAACGAGAATTTGGAGTTCGGCAAAGAAGAGAGCTACACGCTAGAGCGCCCATATTCCCTCCTCCCGCCAAAGGACACGCCGGGCGAATGGACCTTCTGGCGCAGCGGCGTGTGCGAGCCCGTGCAGGTGCTCTACTCCGGCCCGGATGGCACGTGGACGGCGGTCTATAACCCGCTGACCGGGCACGGGGAAATCACCGATCAGCAGATGCCAAAATGAAGATATTCTCCTTACGCCGAGGCTTTCTGTTGCTAGAGGCGATGCTCGCCGTAGCCATCTTTGCGCTGGCGATGTTGGCGCTCGCACGGTGCGTGCAAAATTGCCTGCAAGCGGAAAAATTTCGCCGCACGGAGGGGCTGGCGCAGCGGGCGTTGGCGAATTATTTCGTGCAGGTAGAGAGCGGCTCGATCCCGCTCACAGACAAGGCTACCGAGGAACTCAAGGGCGCGTATGCGGGCATGACGATGGTGATGACGAAGACGGACTTGAAGCTCACGAATGAAAAGGATCAGGAGATTTTCGGGCTCTTCGATGTGAACCTCGCCCTCTCCTGGGTCGAGAGCGGCGACACCATCACGCGCAGCATGAAATTCATCCTCTACCCACGCCAGAAATGAAGCCGCTCGCATCCCATTTCCGTGCTGCATTTACGCTGCTAGAGGTCGCTCTCGCGGTGATGATTATCGGGCTCACGAGTATCGGCGTCTTTGGCTTTGTGAAGTCCACTCTGCGCGGAGTCTCGGCCTCCGTGGAGGACGTGGAGATGCAGTTGGAAGTCGAGCGCGTCGTGGAACTGGTGCAGGAGGAACTTTACAGCCTGCCAGCGCGCGGGCAGGCGATGTTGACGGGGAAGTTTTTTAAGAATGGCGACACGAATTTCGACAGCATGGAGTGGCGCTCGCGCGGAGGCTCCGGGCTGCTCACGACGGCGGCGACGGGCGAGTATCGGGTGCAAATCCGCATCCAGCCGCTCAAGGATGATGAGTCGAAATACGAGATCGGATTTTGGCGCAGACCGGCGCTGCTCGATACGGCGGGCGGGCTCGTGCAGGGCGGCTCGGATAAAGACGAGACGTGGGTGCCGCTGATCAAAGGCGCGAAGTCGCTCACGCTGCGCTACTGGGAGCCGAGGCTCGGGCAGCTTGTGAATCAATGGCAGGATCAAAGTTCACGTCCCACTTTCGTCGTCATCGGCATTGAGCGGGAGGGCGATGAAAACCCTTACGAAGCATGGCTGGCAGTGCCTTCCGCGCAGACGCAGCAGCAATGAGGGCGCTCACTTTACACCCCCGCCGCGCCTCCTCACTGATGCTTGTGCTGTGGGCGATTTTTGTGCTCACGGGCGCGGTGGTGGTGTGGGCCACGTTCATCCAGCATACGATCCAGGTCGCGGGCGAGCAGCAGAACGATACCGAGGCGCGGGCGATGGCGCACAGCGGAGTGGCGCTCGCCATTCATCCGCTCACGACGAAGGAGACGCCTGCGCTGGAGCTGAAAACGGGGGAAGATCCGGGCTTCCGAGTCCACATGGTGAGCGAGGGTGGAAAGCTGAATATCAACACGCTGCTGATCGGCGAAGACCCGAAGAAGATTGATCTTTTTAAACGCTGGCTGGAGTCGCGCGGCATCGAGTTCAAAGACCGCGAGCGCATGGTGGACTGTCTGCTGGACTGGATGGATGCGGATAATTTGAAGCGCATCAACGGGCAGGAGGACTCGCTGAGTTACCACCCGCCGAATCGCGGGCAATTCCTCGATGTGGATGAAATCGTGCAGGTCGCGGGCACCGAGCCGCTGACCTCACAGGCGGGGTGGAAGGACGACCTCACGGTGTATTCGCAGGGGGGAATAGATCTCACGAGCGCGGACTTTAATATCCTCCGACTGCTCCCCGGCGTGGGCGACGCGGGCATCGCGCGCTTTCTCCAGTGGCGCCGCGGCGACGATAAAATTGACGGCACGCTGGACGATCCGCCGCTGGATAAGCTCGAACAAGCACAGGCGTTTCTCGGTTTGAATAAGACGCAATGGAACGCCCTCGGCGGGCTCATCATGGTAAAGGACGCCACTTGGCACATCACCGTGGAGGGCTGGTCGGGAAAAGTCGTTCGACAAGTCGAAGTCGTCGCCCGAAAAGGTGGGCAAAACCCACAGATACTGAATTGGAAAGAATGAAAAAAACTGGCCCTATACACGCACTGCTCTTGCCCGACGCGAGAGGCTGGAGACTTCGCCTCGGCACTGGCGAAGACCGCATCCTGCCTACCCTCGGCGAGGCGATGGCGGGCGTCCCGGCGACCGCTCACCTCGAGCTGGCGCTGCCCTGCCAAGCCGTCCTGCTAGAGCGCCACAAGCTGCCTGCGACGGATCACACCGAATTGGCGGATATGCTGAATTTGCAGCTCGAAAAGACGCTCCCCTTCCCCGTGGAAGATGTGAGCTACGGCTTCGACGTGCTCGGGCAGGAGGAGAATGAAAGCACCATCCTCAGCGTCTCCGCGCACCACGCGCAGCTCGACCGCATCTGCGCGCCACTGCGCGAAGCGGGACGCCTCCCCGAGCGTATCTCGCTCCTCGCGCAGCGCATCGCCGCTGCTTGCCCGGTGGAAGAGACGACGCTCGCGCTCTGGCCGGAGCAAGATCAACTCGTCGCCGCCATCGTCACTGGCGGCCAGCTCGTCTGGGCGCAGCCACTCAGCAGTCTGGATGCGAATATCGTGCTCGATGAGCTCCCCGGTCTGCTCCTCAGCGCCGAGCTGGATGGCGTTCCCACGACCTTCACCCACATCCGCCTGGCGCAAGGCTGCTCCGATCTGGAGCCCTCGCTCGTGCAGCATTTCGGCAAGCAAGTCCTCCCGCTCGCGGATACCTCGGAAGCACAGTCCGGCCTCGATTTACTCCCCGCCTCGTGGCAGCACGCCGCCCACTCACGCGAGCGTGGCGAGAAGCTGAAGCAGAACCTCCTCCTCGCCTCCGTCGTCTATCTTTTACTCGTCGCCGGAGCCTTTATCTACCTCGCGGTGATGAAGCGCAAAGTGCAAAGCGTGCTCGCCGAAGTCGCCGCCGTGAAACCGCGCTACGACGGCATGGCCAAGCAACAGAGCCGCTGGGACGCCCTTGCGCCCACCGTGGAGCCGGAGCGTTTTGCGGCGGAAGTGATGCACTTGCTGCACAAAAACTGGGAGAAAAGCGCGGCCCTCCAGTTCACATCGTTCACCTTCGGCCCCCGCGAGTGGACGGTAAAAGGAGAGTCCACTACGGACGCTCACTTTGAATTCGTGGAACGGCTCAAAAAGGAAAAGGAGATGGAAGCCTACAACGTCATTTACCTGCCCTACCAACCGCTCAAAGACGACAAAGTCAGCTTCAATATCACCGGAAAACCAAGATGATCAGCCAACTCAATCCACGCGAAAAAGTCCTCGCAGGCTTCGTCGGCATCGCACTCATTATCGTGCTGAATGTCTTTCTGGTGAAATTCTTCCTCGCCAATCAGCGCGGCCTGCGCACGAACCTCGGCAACGCGCAGTCACAGCTTGTCACCTTCAAGCAACTCGAAGGCGAACGCGCGATGCGGGCCGAGCGCGATGCTTGGCTAGACAGCGGTCTCGTGCCGATGGGCGACGCTGATGTGGCGAATAAACACCTCCGCGAATCCCTGCTGGAGCTGGCCAAGAAACACATCGTCACGCTGGAGTCGCCCGCGCCCGGCATCCCCAATGCGCAGCCATTTTACACCTCCCTCAGCGTGAAGCTGGATGCGAAGGCGACTTGGAAACAGATGTTCAATTTCCTCTACGAGCTGCAAGCGCCCGGGCAATTCCTAGCCGTGGAATCGCTCGATATGAAAGTGGACCCGATAGACAAAACAAACCTGCACGCGACCTTCACCATCGCCAAATGGTTCGCCACCACGAAGTGACCGCTTTGAACGCCACTTGCCGCGCATTGTCCAAAACAACATCGCCTTTTTCAGCTATGAAAATACCACTCGCTATCGCCCTCCTCGCCACCAGTGTCGGGCTCTTCTGCGCACACTCGGCGATCCCGACTGCCTTCCCAAAAGAGCGATATGCGGACACGGAGGAAAACTCGCCTTTCGTGCTGGAGACGAAAGTGACGCCGACCGAGGTGGTCGCGCCGAAGGACAGTATTTTCAAAAATATGAACCTCACCGGCATCGGCACGGATTACATCACCATCCAGCACATGGGCGATGACCACTCGATCCGCTTCTACGGCAATAAGCCGAATGATGATCAGATGTTCGTAAAAGAAGTCCACGCCGCCAACCAGCCGAGCGAGTGCTACGTCGTGCTGCGCAAAGGCGACGAAGAGGGGCAGGTAAAATACGACCCGACATTTGGGCGCAATGCCGTCGCCGCTGCACCCGCACCGAATCCCGGGCAACGTCCTCCCGGCGGAGGCGCGCCCGGAGCGCCACAGGCACGCACCGCACCGCCGCCGATCATGCCTGGAGTGGTGAGCAAAGCACCTTCACCGAGCGCACCCAATATGCCGCACCCCATCCAGCCGCCCAGCGTCCAAGTCCCGCGCCCAGGTGGCAGCAACACGAACTTCCGAGGCGGCAATCCGAATGGCGCTACTCTCCAGCCCGCGCCCAACGGGCAACAGCCCGGTGGCAACGGCGGAGCCCCGCGCATCCGCGTGCGAAACGTGAACAACCGATAAGCGTAAAAGCGACGCCTTCGTCGCTTCTACAGCCGCTCCCAGATCTCTCGTTCCTCCGGCGTGAGAGTCGTCGGGATTGCCACCTTTGCTTCCGCAAAGAAATCCCCCCGCGTGTCCGGCCCGCTCGGCAATCCGCGACCTTTCAGCCGGAACTTCTGCCCCGGCTGCGTGCCAGCGGGAACCTTGAGTTTCACTGCTCCATCCGGCGTCTCCACCTCCGCCTCGCCGCCGAGCACTGCCGTGCGAACGGCCAGGGGAAACGCATGAATAAGGTCGCTCCCATCCACGCGATAGCCGGGGTGCGGGGCGAGTTTGATCTTTAAATACATATCCCCATTTTGCGCTCCACCGCTGCCCACGCCGCCCTGCCCCGTGAGCCGGATTTTTTGCCCAGCACGCACGCCCTTCGGCACGGTGACGGACATCGTCTCGGGCTTCCCAGCGCGCTCGATATTAAAGGCCTTCTTTCCCCCGCTGAGGATTTCCTCGATGGTCAAGGGGAGGTCAAACTCCACATCCTGCCCCCGCTGCGCAAAGCCATCGAAGCCTCGCCCACGCTTGGATCCCGCGCCACGACCGCCGAAGAACGACTCGAAGAAATCGCTAAACCCGCCCTGCCCGCCGCCACCGCCGCCATTAAAATCAAAACCCCCGCCGCGCTGCGGGCGACCCGGCTTATCCCAATCGCTGCCCAGCTCGTCATAGCGTTTGCGTTTCTCCTCATCGCTGAGGACTTCGTTGGCCTCGTTGATTTCTTTAAATTTCGCCTCCGCCCCTTTTTTGTCCTTCGACACATCGGGGTGATGCTGCCGCGCGAGCTTGCGGAAAGCCTTGCGGATTTCATCCTGAGTCGCCGTCTTCGTCACACCGAGCGTCGCGTAGTAGTCCTTGTATTGCACCCTCCCATAAAAGCGAACGCGAGCGCGGCATCAACGCAAACAAGGTCTGCGCGAAAGAATCTCGCCCTTCGTCATTGCCCGCCGCCGATGGCTCCCGCTATCACGGGGCTATGACAACTGTTGCGCAAGTCGCCGTCATCATGGGCAGTAAGTCCGATTGGGAGACGATGAAACACGCCGTCGAGATGCTGGGGAAATTCGGCATCCCGCACGAGGCGCGCGTCGTCTCGGCACATCGCACGCCAGAACTGCTCGCGGAGTTTGCAAAAGCGGCGGCGGCGCGCGGCATCCAGATCATCATCGCGGGCGCGGGCGGCGCGGCGCATCTGCCCGGCATGGTCGCGGCGCACACGCATCTTCCCGTGCTGGGAGTGCCCGTGCAGAGCCGCGCGTTGAGCGGCTGGGATTCGCTGCTCAGTATCGCGCAGATGCCGGGCGGAGTGCCAGTGGGCACGCTGGCCATCGGCGAGGCGGGGGCAAAAAACGCGGCCATCCTCGCGGCGAGCATCCTCGCACTGAATGACGAGCGTGTGCGCGGAGAGCTGCTGGCTTTCCGCAAAAAGCAGACGGACGAAGTGCTGGCGCAGACCCTCCCATGATGGATCGAAAAGTGATTTTGCCCGGCGCGACTTTGGGCGTGATGGGGAGTGGCCAGCTCGGGCGGATGTTTGCGCTCGCAGCGCGGCGCATGGGCTACCGTGTGCATACTTTCTCACCGGAAAGCGATACACCCACGGGCCAAGTCGCCGACCACGAAGTCGTCGCCAGCTACGACGACGAAGCCGCCGTGCGCGACTTTGCGCGCGGCATCTCAGTGCTCACTTTTGAGTTTGAAAACGTCCCCTCCCGCACCATCGGCTGGGCCACCGAGCATTGCGCCGTGCGGCCCAGCGGGCGCGTGCTGCACACCTGCCAACATCGGTTGCGGGAAAAGGAATTCCTCGCCGCTGCGGGGCTGCCCGTCGCGCCGTTTCGGAAAATCGAGAGCGCCGCAGAGCTGGTCGCCGCTGCCGCCGAGATCGGTCTGCCGGGCGTGCTAAAGACCGCCGCTTTTGGCTACGACGGCAAGGGCCAGCGCAAGCTCCAGCCGGGCGACGACCTCGCGGCGGCGTGGCAGCCCTTCGATGGACAGCCTGCTGTTTTAGAAAAATTCATCACCTTCGAGCGCGAGATTTCCGTGCTCGTCGCGCGCGGGCTGGATGGCTCCATCGCCACTTGGCCCGTGTGTGAAAACGAGCACGCCAACCACATCCTCGACGTGACGCTCTGCCCCGCGCGCATCCCCGCCGCCGTCGCCGAAGCCGCACGCACGCTGGCCGAGCGCGTGGCCGTGTCGCTCGATCTCGTGGGCGTGCTGGCCGTGGAGCTGTTCCTTTTAGCGAGCGGGGAAATCATCATCAACGAACTCGCCCCGCGCCCGCACAACAGCGGGCACGCGACTTTCGACGCCAGCCTTACTTCGCAATTTGAGCAGCAAGTGCGCGCCATCTGCGGGCTCCCGCTCGATAGCACGGAAAGCCTGCGCCCCGCCGCAATGGCGAATCTCCTCGGCGACGAATGGGCCGACGGCGAACCCAACTGGCCCGCCGCCCTCGCACTGCCCGGCGTGAAGCTCCACCTTTACGGCAAAGCCGAGCCAAAGCCGGGGCGGAAAATGGGCCACCTCACCGCGCTCGCAAGCACGGTGGAGGAGGCCGCCGCAGCAGTGCGAGCGGCACGAGCGGCGCTCCATTCCTAAAGCATGAAGACCCACATCGCTCACGCGCAGACTCGCAATGAACTCGAGGACGCCGCCGAGGCTGCCGTCTATCTGCTCTCCGGCGGCTTCCCCGTGGCACTGCCCACGGAGACCGTCTACGGCCTCGCGGCTTGGGCGCTGGATACGACTTCGCTCACACGCATCTTTCAAAGCAAAGAGCGCCCGCTTTTCGATCCCCTCATCGTCCACCTGCCCACGCTGGAGTGGCTAGATAATCTCTGCGCGATCCCCGCTGGCGACCGCCGCCTCGTGGATAAACTCGTGAAGCAATTTTGGCCCGGCCCGCTCACCATCGTGCTCCCACGCAAGCCCGTAGTGCCCGATCTCGCGGCGGCGGGCCTGCCCACCATCGCAGTGCGAATGAGCGCACACCCCATTTTCGCACACATCATCGAAGCCTTCGGGAAGCCGCTCGCCGCGCCGAGCGCAAACCGCTTTGGCCGCATCAGCCCCACCACCGCGCAGCACGTCTATGACGAGCTGAATGGCCGCATCCCGCTCATCGTGGATGGCGGCGCGACGCGGCACGGCGTGGAAAGCACCATCGTCACCGTGCGCGAAAATCGGCTGTGGATTTTGCGCAATGGCCCCATCACCGCCGAAGAGCTGGGCCGCTACGCCGATGTCGCCAGCACCTCGCACGGCCCGAGGCCCACGGTGCCCGGCCAGCTCAAGAGCCACTACGCGCCCGCCACACCTTTCCAGCTCCTCCCGCACGGAGCCACGCCCACGGCGGCGGGTCGCGGCAAGGTCGGGCTACTCTCACTCTGCGAGCAAACGGGAGGCGGCTTTTACCATGTGGAAGTGCTCAGCGAGATGGGTGATCTGCGCGAGGCGGCAGCGAATCTTTTCGCGAAAATGCGTATCCTCGACAGCATGAATCTCGACCTCATCCTCGCCGAGTCGCTGCCCGAGATGGGCCTCGGCGCAGCGATCATGGATCGCCTGCAAAAGGCTGCTGGCAATGGCTGAGACGCCTCTACGCACAGGCCGAGCGACGGCCATCGTCGGCATCGCCGTGATGTGCTCGCGCCTGCTCGGGCTCGTGCGCGAGATTCTTTTTAACGCGCTCTTCGGCACCAACGTCCTCAAGTTTTTCCTCACCGCCTTCCGCGTGCCGAATCTCCTCCGCGACCTCTTCGCCGAGGGCGCGCTCTCCACCGCTTTCATCACCGTCTTTTCCAAAAAAATCGCCACCGAAGGCGAGCCCGCCGCGTGGCGGCTGGCGAACCGCGTCGGCACGCTCACCATCTGCGTCATGGGCGTCATCACCCTCGTGGGGATGCTCTGCGCGCCCATGCTCATCGGTGTGCTCGCGAGCGGCTTTGTGGGGCAAAATCAAAGCGGCTGGCCCGGTGGCGACGCCGCACTCACCGCGCAACTCACCACGGTGATGTTTCCTTTCATCCTCCTGCTCTCCGTCTCCGCACAAGTCATGGGGATGCTGAATGCCAAACACGTCTTCGGCTGGCCCGCCATGGCCTCCTCTTTCTTTAATATCGGCAGCGTCGCAGGCGGCATCACCCTCGCGTGGTGGATGGATCGCGGCTTTGGCGCGCACGCACTCTTCGGCCTCGCGTGGGGCACGCTCATCGGCGGCTTCCTCCAGCTCGCCGTGCAGCTCCCCTCACTCCTGCGCCTCGGCTACCGCCCACGCTGGGACTTCTCGTGGCGCGACTCCGGCGTCGGCGAAGTGCTCCGCACCATGGCCCCCGCCGTCGTAGCTGCCAGCGCCGTGCAGGTAAATGTGATGGTCAACACCAGCTTCGCCACCGACTACGGCGACGCATCTGTCTCCTGGCTCAGCAATGCTTTCCGCATCATGCAGCTCCCCCTCGGCGTCTTTGGCGTCGCCATCGGCACCGTCACCCTACCCCTCCTCGCGCGCAGTGCTGCGCTCGGCCAACGCGAGGATTTCCGCAACGCACTCGCACGCGGGATCCGCCTCGTCTTCTTCCTCACCGTGCCCGCCAGCGTCGGCCTATGGATGCTCGCCGACCCCATCCTCAGCATCATCTACGAGCATGGGAAAGTCGTGCCCAATGACATCGTGCAAAGCGCCGCCGCCCTGCGCTACTACGCCATCGGCCTCGCCGCTTACGCCGGCATGAAAGTGCTCGCCCCCGCCTTCTACGCCATCGGCAAACGCAAAACGCCCATGATGATTAGCTTCCTCGCCATCGGCATGAACTACGGCCTGAACTCGCTCTTCACCCGCTGGGGCTACGGCCACCGCGGCCTCGCCCTCAGCACCGGCTGCGTCGCCCTCACAAATTTCTGCCTCCTCTATTGGTTCATGCGGAAAGAAATCGTGCAGCTTCAGACGAAAAAGCTACTCGTCGTCCTCGCCAAAGTCTTCCTCGCCAGCGACGCCCTCGCCCTCGTCTGCTGGGGCTGCCAATGGCTGCTGCTAGCACGTTGGCCCGACATGGCCTTCCCCCTCCGAGCCCTCGCGCTCGCCCTCACCATCGCCCTCGCCCTCACCGCCTTTTGCGCCACCGCCTCCCTCCTGAAATTGCGCGAAATGAACGACGTCCTCAACGCCATCCATCGCAAACTCTCCCGCCGCAAACAGGCGCGATAGCATCGTTGCGGAGGATGCGCTTTGCTGAATTGCCATCGCGCCGCTTGAAATCATCTGACAACGCTGCCACCGTGTGCGCTTTCAATAATGTCCAAAGAACTGCTCATCTATCTCGACGGCCACATTGTTCCTGAATCCCAGGCCAAGATCTCTGTTTTCGATCACGGCTTGCTCTATGGCGACGGCGTCTTTGAGGGTATCCGCTTTTATAATGGGCGCGTCTTTCGCTTGGAGGAGCACACGCGGCGCATCTACGACAGCGCGAAGAGCATTTTGCTGAAAATCCCGATGACACCGGAGGAGCTGATCCAAGCGACGCTGGCGACGGTGCGGGCAAATGGATTGCAAGACGGCTACATCCGCACGGTGGTCACGCGCGGCGTAGGGCCGATGGGGCTTTCGCCTTACAAATGCCCAAAGGCGTCAGTCTTCATCATCGCTGCGAGCATCCAGCTTTACCCCGAGAGTGCTTACGAGACGGGACTCACGCTGGCCACGGTGGCGACGCGCCGCCCGCGCCACGACATCCTGCCGCCCTCGGTGAAGTCGCTCAATTACCTCAATAACGTGATGGCCAAAGTGGAGGCGATCCAAGCGGGCGCGGAAGAGGGGCTGATGCTGAATGACCAAGGACTCGTGGCGGAATGCACCGGCGATAACGTGTATGCCGTGCGCGATGGGAAGATCACCACGCCGCCGCTGAGTGCTGGCGCGCTGGATGGGATCACGCGGCGCGTGGTGTTTGAAATCGCGGCGATGCTCGGCATCCCGATGTGCGAGCATGAGATGACGCGGCACGATCTTTTCACGGCGGACGAATGTTTCCTCACGGGCACGGCGGCGGAGGTCATCGCGGCGGTGAAGCTCGACCAGCGCATCATCGGCGACGGCAAACCCGGCCCGATCACGCAGCAGATCATCAAGCGTTTCCGCGAAATCACGCAGACGACGGGCACGCCCGTCTATCTCTAAACTCTCGACGCCATGAACTGCGACGCCTGTAAGCAAAAAACCGCGACGGTCTTCCTCACGCAGATCGTGGACGGCAAGATGCAGAAGGTGAATCTCTGCGAAGCCTGCTCGAAAGAGAAAGGCGTGACCGACCCCACGGGCTTTGCGCTCGCGGACTTGCTGCTCGGCCTTGGGGCTTCCGAGGAGATGGAAAAGAGCAACAGCGGCGTGCGCTGCTCGGTCTGTGGATTTAGCCAGGCGGACTTCAAAAAGACGGGGCGCTTTGGCTGCTCGAATTGCTACGACGTATTCGCGGATGGGCTGGAATCCATGCTCAAGAACATGCACAAGGACACCGAGCACAAAGGCAAAGTGCCCGCGCGTTTGCTGAAGGCGAAGCTGCGCGAGGAGGAGATGAAGGCGCTCCAGAGCGACCTCCGCAAAGCGATCTCGGAGGAGCAATACGAGGCGGCTGCCGAGCTGCGCGACCGGCTCAAACAGATGGAAGCGGGAACTGCCGTTTAATTTCTTATGGCAATCCACGACATCCTCGCGACTTCCGGTGAATGGCTCCGTGGCGACGGGCCACAGAGCCACATCGTCGTCAGCAGCCGCATCCGGCTCGCTCGCAATCTGCGCAACTTCCCCTTCCCCGGCTGGGCGAAAAAGGCGGATCGCATCTCGGTGCTCGATTGCATCAAGCCCCAAGTCGAGGCGCTGCCGGAGATGGCGGATGCGCACTCGGTCTTCTCGCAAGATCTCAGCGCGCTGGAAAAGCAGGTGCTCGTGGAGCGGCATCTCATTTCCCGCGAGCACGCGGCCAAAGGCATCGGCTCGGCGGTGGTGCTGAATAAAAAGCAGACCCTCTCGATTATGGTGAACGAGGAGGATCATCTGCGGATGCAGGCGATTCGCAGCGGGCTCCAGCTCAAGAGCGCGTTCAAGCTCATTGATAAAGTGGACACGGAGCTCGGCGAGAAGCTGGACTTTGCCTACCACGCGCGGCTCGGCTTCCTCACCGCTTGCCCCACGAATGTCGGCACCGGGATGCGCGCGAGCGCGATGATGCACCTGCCCGCGCTCGTCCTCAGCGAGCAGATCAACCAGATCATCCAGGCCGTGAATAAAGTCGGTCTCGCCGTGCGCGGGCTGTATGGCGAGGGCACGGAGGCGATGGGGAACCTCTTCCAAATCTCCAACCAAACAACGCTCGGCGAGCGCGAGGACGAGATCATTTCGCGCCTCAACAAAGTCATCGAGCAGCTCATCCATCATGAGCAAAACGCGCGTCAGTCCTTGCTCCAGAAAAAGCCCGTCACCCTGCTGGATAATATCGGTCGCGCCTACGGCATCCTCAGCCACGCGCACAGCATGGCGAGCAAAGAGGCGCTGAATCTCCTGAGCTATCTCAAGCTCGGCGCAGACCTCCACTTTTTCCCAGAAGATACGCGCGTGCTGTGCGACGAACTCTTTATGGAAACGCAGCCCGCGCATTTGCAAAAGAGCACTTCGCAAAAGCTGCAAGCCGAAGAGCGCGACACCCTGCGTGCGGACATCATCCGCACCAAGCTGCACCAGCTTCCACCGCCCGATCCCTCGAAAGCACTGGCGAAAGACGACGAGCCGGCGGCGGGTTGACATCCCGTGTCTGATTGCCAGATTGCCGCATGGTTAAAACGCAGATCCAACTCCCAGATTTCCTTTTCCGTGAGGCCAAAAGATTGGCAGCAGAAAATAAGATGAGCTTTGCCGAAGTCGTGAGAAAGGGACTGGAGGAAGTCATTCGCCATCACCCGCCCGGGCGAGACCGAGCGGAGACTTGGACTCTACCAGAGCCGCATGATTTGGGTGCCACTTTAGCGCCGGAGGAGGAATGGACGGCGCTTTTAGGCTAAAGAAAGTGGCGGTGCTCTGAGGAAAGGCCGCGCTGCTTCATCCCGTTAATCCTACGAATCCCGTGGAATCCTGTCTTCAAAAGAGAGACAGGATTATCGGGATTCGTAGGATTAACGGGAGGCTTGTCGCCCCTTCTCCAAACGATACCACTGCCCGAGCTGGGGTGAGTTGAGGGGCTTCTGAAGGCGAGTTCTCGAAAATGCCCTTAAATCCCCAGCGCCTCATCTATCATCGCCCGCCGCTGGGTCGGTTGCGTCCAGCGCCAGCGGGCTTCTTCATCGAGCGAGGCGATGGGGTCGAAAAAGAGGAATTGTTTCCCTGCCTTCACGCTCGGCGCGCTGAAGACGCTGATGCCCGTCTCGCGACGATACACGTCGGGCGTATGCACGTCGCGCTTTCCTCCGCCACCGGGCGCGTCGAGGACAAAGGCGGGCGTATTAAATCCCGCCGTCGCTCCGCGCACATGGCGCTCGATTTCCTGCGCGGTGTGCAGCGGGGTGCGCAGGTCTTCCACGCCGGGCACCATGTCGTGGACATAGACGTAGTAGGGGTGGACGTTGATGAAACTCAGCCGCCGCACGAGCAGCGTCATCGCGGCGGGCGTATCGTTTACCGTGCGCTGAAGCACCGTCTGGCAGCGGACGTGGATGCCCCGCTCCGTCATGCGCCCGAGCGCATCGGCGGTGAAGCCGGTGATCTCATTGGCGTGATTGAAGTGCGAATGAACCACCACATCCTTATGCAAGCGCCGCCCCAGCTCGACCACGCGCGTCAGCGCATCCAGCCAAGCGTCGTCCGTGAGGATCTTTTGCGGCACCACGCAGAGGCCTTTCGTCGCGTAGCGGATGCGGCGGATATTTGGCATCTCCAGCAAGCGGCGACCGATGGCCTCGATGTGGTCGGGCTTCAAATTATACGTGTCCCCGCCGGAGATCACGATGTCCTCCAGTTGCGGCTGGCTGGCGATGTAAGTGAACGCCTCCTCCCAACGCGCCGCCCCCGCCGAGAGCTTCATTTTTTCTACCAAATCCGTATCCAGCCCCACCGCGTAGCTCCGCGTGCAGAAGCGGCAATACACCGGGCACGTCGGCTGGGGTAAAAAGAGCGCCTTGTCCGGGTAGCGATGGGTGAGCCCTGGCACGGGCGAGTCCTCCCGCTCATTCAGCGAATCGAACCGCAACATCGGGTGGTCCGCCTGCTGCTGCGAGCGCAGGGGGATAAATTGCGTGCGGATCGGGTCGGCGAAAGGATCCTCCCAATCCACCAGCGCCAGCAGATACGGCGAGATGCGCAGCGCCATCGGCGCATGAGCTAGCGCCGCCTCGATGTCTGCATAGAACGACTCCGGCACCCGCCCTTGCAGCGTCTCCCGGAGCTGCCGCACATTCGTCACCGCATGGCGCGACTGCCATTGGTGGTTCCCAAATTCCCCCGCCCCCACCCCCGCATACGCCGGGATCGCCCGCCAAAACTCATCCCTCCTCAGCTCACGATGCGCGAGCGGCGCGTGCGGTGGACTCTCCTGCTCCGGGGTGGAAACGAATGACGTAGAGTGCATGGATATAAAAAACGAAAGTCGAACCGCTGGAGGATGTATCTACGAACGCGAGCGCGCAAAAAAAAGGACATTCACAGTGCAGGAAAAAATGATGCCCGAGACTCCATCACGCCCCGCGCGCCGTGCAAGTGCCGTTTTCAATATCGGAGTCGCGGAGCGGGGGGTGCCCTTTCCCCTGCGAGAAAAGGGGCGGTGCTTGCTGGGCAAGAGTGCAAAAGGGGCGTGAGTGGAGCTGGGCTTTTACAGTGGTTCCTCTACCACGCGCTTGCCGCAGTGAGGGCAGTTGCGTGTAGCGATGACGAGGCCCGAGCAGTAGGTGAGGTCGTTAGCGCAATGCGGGCAATGAAGGCGAGAGTCGCGAGGGATTCCCCGCTGTAAACGGTAGAGAACTAAAATGAGAAGGATGGCACTCGGGCCACATAAAAAGCCCGCTGCAAGAATCCCCATCCATGCTCCTTGTGGAGCTACATGCAAAGTGTCCAAGCAAAAATGGCGAATTTCATCCGAGTAGATGGATGCAATAGCCATGTTCACGAAAAAGCAGACCATAACGATACTCAATGAAATCAGCGAGCGGCGTTGGTATTTCGATACGGCTTCTTTCAATTCCTCTATCTTCATGCAGAGAAAGGATAGGGGCGGGAGCTTGACGGGCAAGTGTGCAAAGCGGCGTTTGAGAGCCGGAGGCTCTGCCAGAAATTAGCCGGTGGCGTAAGCCACCGGAACCGTCCTCACCACGACCAAGCCCCGGAGGGCCGACAGAGATTCCAACGCCCCTCCGGGGCTCCCCTCCCTCTCCCCGTATTCCGGTGGCTTGCGCCGACCGGCTAATTTCTGGCAGTCCCTCCGGGACTCAAAGCCCGCCCCTCTCGTGCCGCGTGCGGTGCAGGGACTGGCTATGCAGCGAGGAGCCATGCGTTTGGGTATTTCACCATATAAACCAGTGTTCGTGGACGTGGATGATGTCGCCGGGCTTTAGAATAGGATTGTCTCCGATCTTCTGCCGTGTGCGGTCAAGCTTGTAGATCTTCCTTTCATCGTCACGAATAATGACCGCGTCGCTAGGCCACCTAAACGTGAACAGTAGTTGTTTCTCCAGATCGAAAGAATAAAGGGCACCCACGAGTGTGAGGTTTTTAGACCACTTTATGTTTCGCCAGCCCTGTTTGTCCCACACGACCATGACGCTGGGAGCGGGTGCAGCGTTCGCTACGGGGTGTCCCATCGCGCATAAGGCGAATAAGACAGCAGTGACGATGGAGCGAGGTGTCATACGGAAAGAGGATAAGGGCGGGGGCTTACTTGGCAAGTGTGCAAAGGCGGCGTTTGAGAGCCGGAGGCTCTGCCAGAAATTAGCCGGTTGCGTAAGCCACCGGAACCGCCCCACCACGAACAAGCCCCGGAGGGGCGACAGAGATTCACCGCCAGTCGTCTGTTTAACACCCAAAGACGGTATTACTGGAACTCCCTTGCGCGCCCGGTGTTTTGCTCCACCATGCTCTGCTCTGCGCTTATGAAATTTCTTTTTGCTCTACTCGCTCTTGTTGTGACTACTTTTGCCGCCGCGCCGGAGGTTTCTGCGCCCGCAGTGGTCGTGGGGGTGAATGGCTCGGCGGTGCTGAGTGCGAAGGTGAAGACGAATGGCTCGGGGACGACGGTGACTTTTAAATACGGCATCGGCGCAGATCGCAGTCAGACAAAGGTTGTGACACTCGCGCAGGCCACTGCCGAGCAGACGGCGACGGCGGCGCTGACGGGGTTGATGGGAAATGTGACGTATCATTTCGAGATCAATGCCGAGAATACGGATGGACCGACGCCGCAGGAAGGGCTGGATTTTACCCTCGTGCAGACGGTGCCCGTGCTGAGTGGCGTGGCCGCGCAGACGGGCTCGGATGGCACGGCTTCGCTGAGTGTGAAAGTGAAGACGAATGGCACGCCGACGACGGTGACTTTCCACTACGGCATCGGCACCGATCGCAGCCTCACGAAGACGGTGACGGTCGCCGATGCGCTCACGGTGCAGACGGCGAGCGTGGTCCTCACAGGGTTGCAGAGCGGTGCGACGTATCACTTCGATGTGCTCGCCGAGAACGCCACGGGGGTAAGCGTGCCGCTTGAAGATCAGGACTTTCACCGCGCGCCGACGCTCACGGCGGTGCCCGTGCCGACTGTCGTCACTGGCAAGGCGGATTTGAGTGTGAAGGTCTTCACGAATGGCGGGACGACGGTGGTAACTTTCACCTACCGCATCGGCAGTGACTTCACAAAAAAGGACGGCAATATCGTGGTGAAGCGCTCGCTTTCCGACGCCACGACGGAGCAGACGGCGGTTGTAAAACTCACCAGCCTAGTGGGCGGGGTGCAGTATTTTTTCAAAGTCGAGGCGACGAATCAACACGGCACCTCGAAGCTCGGCACGGTGGCTTTCGACGTGCCAAAATACCCGCCGACGATCCTCATCCCCGACACGAATACGAAAAAGGAACACCTCCTCGCAGGGAAGGCGACGATCCGAGCGCAGGTCACGGAGAATGGCTACCCGACGACGGTGCAGTTTGAATACGGCGACGCCAAGGATGCCTATGCCGCCCCGGTGGCGATCGAATATGCAGCCGCCACGGAGCCGCCGACGACTTACCGAGTCGCTGCAAACAAGCTGGAGGGGCTCAAGCGTGGGAATACTTACCACTATAAATTCATCGTGACTTACAACGATAGCACCGAGACACCCCAAGCCGCTGCGGGAATCAAAATGGTGCTCTCGCCAGATCAGACCTTCACCGCCACGGCCAACCAAGCGCCCGTGGCACTGCCCGACCTCGTCATCGTGCACAGCCACGCGCCGGTGCTCATTGATGTGCTGGCCAATGATACCGACCCAGAGGGCGATGGGCTGACGCTGAAAAGTGATGCGGTGACCGTGACGAAGAGCGGGCTGGGGACGCTCGAAGTCGTGGGCAATAAAGTGCGCTATACGCCCTCGGATTCGCCGACGAAGGCGGACTCTTTTACTTACACGGTGACGGATAATTTCACCGACTCGCCCAGGACAGCCACGGGCAAAGTAACGATCAAAGCGCCCGGCCTCGCGGCGCAGGGGCTCCATTCCGCAGTGCTCAAAGACCAGCACGGCAAGGTCGTGGGCCAACTCCGGTTCATGGGCACGGAGGGCGGCGCGTTGAGCGGGAAGGTGGAGCTTTATGGCAAGAGCTTCGCGCTGCTCGGCACGCTCGATGCGGATGGCAATGCGAGCATCTCCGTCCCGCGCCCCGGCACCAGCCCGCTGAGTCTAAAGCTCGCCTTTGACCAGACCGACACGGCTTCTACGCTGAAGGTGGACATCAACAGCGGCAAATTCACCGCCGAAGCCACGCTCTCTGCCCTCACCGCAAGCCGCCTCGCAGAGCTGCAAGGCCGCTACACCGTGCAGCTCCCCGGCGCAGGCGGCACGGGTTCCACGCTCCCGCAAGGCACCGGCTATGTGCGGCTGGATGTGCAGACTTCCGGCGATGTAAGCATCCGAGGGCAGCTCGGCGACGGGGAGAAAATCCACGCGCGCGCAGTGCTCGGCGGGCTCGATGGCGCAGCAGCAGTGAACATCTATCTCGCGCCGAAAAACGCCCGCGTGAACGGCACCCTCCTCTTCGGCACCGGCGAAGACCCGAGCGTGACGGGCACGATAAACTGGACCCGCCCGGCCCGCAGTAATACCGATCTTTTCCCCGATGGCTTTGAGACGAGCGTGAGCGCGACCGGCGGTGCCTACATCGCCCCGCTGAAAGGCCGCCGCGCGCTCGACGGCAACGACAAAGCCACCATCACCCTCACCGGCGGCAACCTTGGTGGCACAATCACCCACAAGCTCGACCTCAATAGCCGCGACGGCATGGAAGTCCTCGACCCCAGCGGCGACCAACTAAAGGTGAAAGTAGATCGCGGAGCAGGCACCTTCCACGGCTCCTTCACCAACCCGACCACCGGCGACAATACGCCTATCAACGGCGTGCTACTACAGTCGGAAAGCAAAGGCGTCGGCGTCTTTCCCGGAAGCAGCCAGACCGGCACCGTGAGCTACACCATCGGCACCCGTGCAGCGGCGACGGGCACTGGGAACGGCACTGGCACAGGTGCGGGCACTGGCAGTGGCACTGGGAGCGGCACTGGCAATCTCACTCTGAGCGGCAATGGCACTGGCACTACGAGCGGCACTGGCACTGGGAACGGCATTGGCACTGGCAATGGGAACGGCACTGGCACTGTCTTTGGCAATACCACTGGAACTGGCACAAGCACTGGCTTTAGCGGGCACTTCGTAAACCCCGGTATCAAGAAGTAGCCGGGCTTTTACCCCTTCGCTTTTTTCTTCTGCAAATACTCGGGGTATTTGCTGCGGAGTTGGTTCTCGATCCGCTTTACATCGTCGTCGTCGCCGAGCGTTTTGTGCAGCTCGATGGCGCGCTCTAGGGCACGGGGGCAGATGGCTTCGTCGTCGAGAGTCACGGGGATGGTCTCGAAGATTTGCAACGCTTTTTTGATGCTGCCGCGTGCGGCTTCCACTTCCCCGGCGCGCAGGCGGAGTTCGCCGTTGTAGCGGCCTTCCGTGGCTACGGTGAGCCCCTCTTTGATGGTCTTTTCCGCACCGTCCCAATCTTTCAACCCAAGCTGCGCATCGGATTTCTCGATGAGCCCGGCGGTGCGTGGGACGACATCTTTCACGGTGGCCAAGTAGTTGTCGTAGCTGGGCACTGCGTCTTTGAAATTGCCCTGCCGCGCGCGGCTGCGGGCGAGGAGGAGGTAGTCGTCGCTCTGGGCTTCTTTGCGGAGGACGAGTTGGGGGAGGAATTTCTCCACCTTAGCGTATTCGCCGCGCTCGAAGTATTTCTGCCCGAGCCAGCGGATCACGTCGTTCGAGGTGTCGGCTTTGCCACCGTTGTCTTTGTAAAATTGGATCTCCTTCTCCGTGGCGTCCACCTGCTCCAGATTGTAGTAGCAAGCGAGGATGGCGAGGGAGCCGCGCTCGAAGAATTGTTCCTTGTCGAGCTGGCGCGCGCGGTCGAGGGAGGGGGCGGCTTTCTGGTAGTTTTTGGCGTCAAAGGCGGCGCGTCCGATCCAGTAGTTGGCCTTGGCTTTTGCGGAAGTCGCGGGGAAGTCGCGGAGGAGGATTTCAAACGTCTCGGCCATGTGGCTCTGGTCGCCGAGTTGGCCGTGGATGAGGGCGAGATTCTCCAGCGCAAACTCGCGCTCTTTGGATTTGGGATATTTCGTGGACAGCTCTTGGAAGGTCTTCAGCGCGGCGGCAAATTGTTTGAGCTGCATCTGCGCCGAGCCGAGCTGGGCAAGTGCGGTGCTGAGTTTGGCGTGGGTGGGGTAGTCTTTCAGGAAGCCGGAAAAGGTAGCCACCGCGCGGTCGTAGTAGCGGAGCTGCATCCAGCACCAGCCGAGCTTGAAGGTGGCCTCGCCTTTAAACGCGCCGCTGAGGCCTTTGGATTTTTCGACGATGACTTGGTAGATCGGCGCGGCGTGCTCGAAGTCGCTCGTTTTGAAAAGCGTCTCCGCTTTCATCAGCGACACGCGCTCCACTTGCGGGGCGGTGGGGTTCTCGTTGAGGAATTTATTCACCTCATCGAGGATGCGCGCGTCGCCCGTGTCGTAGAGCATCACGAGGCGCGCGTAGGCAGCGTCGCGAGACTGCGTAGTGGCGGGAAATTCGCGGGCGATTTGATCATAGATCGCCATCGCGGCATCGCGGTCGCCGAGTTCGCGGTGGGCGTCGCCGGTGAGCACGAGGACCTTGAGTTTGTTTTCGAGATTCAGCGAATTGGCCGCGCCGCTCACGAAGCGATCAATCACGCCCTTGTAGTCTTTTTTGTCGTAAAGAAGGCGGAAGAGCGCGACTTGCAGGTCTTCTTTCCACGAGCCCGCCTCGGGCAAAGCGAGCGCGGCGGCGAGGGTGGCGGCGGCGGCTTCCGTTTGGCCAAGCTCAAGCTGGAGCAAGCCTGCGCGGGCCGTGGCGTCGCCTTTGATTTGTGGGTTGGTGGTTTCGTTCGCGAGGGGGAGGAGCATTTTCAGCGCGGCGTCGCGCTGATTGGCCTCGGCCAGCAATCGCCCGGCGGAGAGGCGGCTGGCGTCGCGGTAGGGATTGCCCTCAATGACTCCGGCGAGGTCTTCGTATAGCACTTTGGCCTCGGTCTTTTGTCCCGTGGACTCCAGGCAGCGGCCCATGAAAAACTTCGAGGCATTGACGAGCGTGGGCTGGCTGAGGCGGGCGCTGGCTCGGCGATAGACGGTAAGAGCGCCGCGATAGTCCTTTTCCTCGTAGAGGATCGTGCCCATGCGGTAGGCCGCGTAGCCGACGAAGTCGCCGCCATTGAAATTCGCGAGGATGGCTTCGTAGTTGGCCTTCGCGTTATTCAGCGCGTCCGTCTGACGATAGCACTCGGCGAGGCGGTAGTAGGCGGCTTGGCGATCTGCGGCGGCGGCGTGGGTGTAGGCTTGGAGGTAGCGTTCGTATTCCGGCGCAGCGTCGCGCCACAATTTGCGGGCGTAGAAACCGTCCGCATACTGGAGCTGCACTTGATCCGCCGAGGTCGGCGTGCCGCCGGAACGCACGACGATGTCGCCAAGCTCCGGGCTCTCCACGGGCGCGGGACGCTGTGTGCTGGCTGGTCGCGGCTCTGCGCCGATCGGCGCGGGCCGCGTGGAAGCTGGCACGACGGGGTCCGCAGGCACAGCACGCGGCGCAGGCACCACGCCGGACTCGGCTGGCGTGGGCGTCGGTTTTTTCACTGGCACAGCACGAGGAATCTCCGGCTCGGGTGGGCGGGCGGGCTTCACGGGAGTGGCGCGCGGCGGCTCAGCGGGATTGCCATTCGGGCGGAAGGGTTTCAGCACGTCTTCCTGTGCGAAAAGCGACGCGCCGAGGGTGAAAGCTACAAGTGTGTGGCGTTTCATTCGGGTTTTGTCACGGGGAAGGCCACATTCCAAATACCAGCGCCACGGCACACATCGAGGACATGGGCGACGTGCTTATAGGGCACCTCTTGGTCGCCGCGTAGGATGATGGCGTAGTCTTTATTGATCGCTGCAAGGGCCTTCATTTTTTCGCTGAGTTCATCGAAAGCGATGGGCTTGTTATTCATCACAAGCGAGCCGTCGGCTTTGAGATTCAGCACCGTCTGATTCACGTCGAAAGTCGGCTCGCCGCCATTGTCGGCAGTCGGCACTTTTACATCCAACTCCTGCTCGCGGCGCGCGAAATTCCACGTGAGAATAAAGAAGCAAAGCAGGACGAGTAAAACGTCCACCATCGGAGCGATCTGGAAGCCCAGAATGTGCGGGTCGGAGCGGCGGCGAAATTTCATCTGGGCTAAAACTCGTCGTCCATCGCCGCGCGGGAAGTCTCGCGCTTTTTGTAGTTCAGCGCCATGAGCCCCATCACGTGCGAGCTGGCTACTTCGAGATCGGAAATGAGCCCCTGCACTTTATTGCGGAAGTAAGCGTAGAACGTGAACGCAAAGATGCCGATGACGAGCCCGCCGCCCGTGGCGATAAGCGCCTGCGAGACGCCGCTCGCGAGCTGGAGGTCGCGCTGCTGCGCCACCATATCGTGCCCGAAACTCGCGAAACTATTCACGATGCCGACGACCGTGCCGAAAAGCCCCACCATCGGCGACAGCGTGCCGATGTCCGCAAGATACGTCACCCGATGCTGGAGCGAGGCGGCCTGCGCCGAGCCCTCGGATTCAGCCACATCTTTCACCACATCGAAGCTCGCACTCGGATTCTTCGTGGCGAAGTCCAGCGTGCGCTGCACCACGCGGGCGACGACTTCATTGTGCCTGCTGGAAATGGCGAGCAGCCCGAGGTAATCGCGCTTTTTCAAAAGCACATCCGCCGTATTCATGTAGTGCGCCGTGAGGATCGCCGAGCGCCGCAGCGTGGCGAGGAAAACGAGGACAAACATGACCGCCAGCACACTCATTACCCCGAGCGGGATCATCACCCAGCCTGCCTGCACGATGAGGTCGCCCATCGTCTTGGCTGGTGCCTTTTGCGCCTCTTGCGGAATATAAGCGGCTCCTGTTTTTGTCGGCACTTTCGGCGCGCTTGTGCCGGGGCCGTTGATGCGAGTCACCGCATCATCCTTGCTCGTCGCCGCAGTCGGCGGAGCGATAGATTTCGGAGCCTCGGCAGGCTTCCCGCCAGCGGGCGCTTGCGCGGAAAGGACGGAGCTTCCGAACGCAAAAGCAAACAATACAGATACAAAGGATTTCATGGAATCAGCGCGCGACTGTAGCCACGCACTTACGGGATGCAACGGCGTAGAGCCCGCATTTTAAACGAAAGCATCTATCGCCACAAGCCCCGCTTGAGCTACCGTCCGCGCGCCATGCCATTTCTCGACTACTCACTCCGCCAGCATCTCAAATACGCAGTGTGGCTTTGCGCCGCCTTCATGCTCGTCGGCTGCTCTAGCGTTTCAAAGAAAACCCCGAAGCAACCTTTACGCACTGTGGCCCACGTAGATTTGCCGCGCTACATGGGCGACTGGCGCGTCATCGCCAACATCCCCTACTTTGCCGAAAAAGACTGCGTGGATTCCATCGAGAGCTACGCGCTGAGGCCCGATGGGCGGATAGGAAATTGGTTCACCTTTCGCAAAGGCAGCTTCGCGGCTCCGCAGAAAAAATTCACCGCGCTGGCTTGGGTGCATAATCACACCACCAATGCCGAGTGGCGCGTGCGATTCCTCGGCCTCATCATCACCGATTACCTCATCCTCGACCTCTCCCCTGACTATCGCTGGACAGTCGTCGGCCACCCATCCCGCGACTACGGCTGGATCATGGCTCGCGCAAAAACACTCCCAGCAAAAACGTATCGCCAAATCCTGCAAAGGCTCGCCGATCAAGGCTACGACCCCTCGCGCTTTGTCAAAGTCCCGCAGATGTAGTCGGCAAGAAACTTAACGAACTCACCGCTGGTAGATCGGCAGGTAGTGATTCTTCACCGCCAGCGCGAGCACCGCCAGCGACGTCGCATACACTTTCCCGCCCTGCCCTTCCTCGCCGTTTAATCCCTGCCACCAGCCCTCGCGCGATTGCAACGGGAGCAGCGATTCCATCATGTGCGTGCGGCCTTGCTCGGCGTATTTATCTCCGCGCTGATACATCCCCTGCGCGTAATAGTAGGCGGTGTAAAAAAACCATTTATCGCCCGATTTCACCCCACTGCGAAAGAGCCGATCCGCAGCCCCCTTCGTCTCATCGCTATCGTAATCTCCGCACACTTGTAGCGCCAGCAAGCCCTCCGCCGTCGTCGAGATTTCGCGCCCGCGATCCGCATAACCAAAGCCCGCCGTGCTCTCCTTCCCATTGCTCGGCGAGTAGAGCGTCTTGATGTAGCGCACCGCCAGATCAATGGATTCCTTCGGCACATCCATGCCCGCATTTTTCGCCGCCCGCAGCGCCATCGTCTGCCAGCAAGTGATGGACATATCGCTGTTGCTGGCATCCGGCGTGTAGCGCCAGCCGCCCCGATTCGCGTCATTCTTTGGCACCCGCTGCGCGCGTAAAATCAGATCAACCGCCTTGCGACACTTCTCGCGGATCACAGCGTCCTGCTTCTCATCCGCGCTCATACCGAGCATCTCCGCCAGCATCAGCGTAGCGATCCCGTGGCCATACATCCGCGAGCCATCCGCCTTGCCAAAATACCCATCCGCCTCCTGCCGCTGCGGTGCCAAAACAAAGTCCAGCGCCCGCTTCATCGCCTTCCCCTCCGGCGTCGGATCCGTGGGCAAATGCCCCATCGAAGCAAATGCCAACACCGCCAGCGAAGTCATCGCCGTCTCAGCACTCGCACGATTATGGATGCCGCCCGTCTGCGGATCCTGCACCGCCACAAAAAACTCCCCCGCCCGCCGCAGCGCATCATTCACCCGCTGCGTCTCCGCATCCGGTGCCTGTGAAAAGCCACGCATGGGCGAGAAGATCATCCCCACCGCCAGCACTGCCGAAAACACGCCTGCGCAAATCTTAATTCTTAAATCATAAATCATAAATGCCTCCTCACTTCTTCGCCTTCTCGGCGATTACCTTGTAATACGTCTCCACCGCCTGCCGATAGTCCCCCGCAATCGCCTCCTGCTGGCCCTTCGTGAGTTGATCCGCCAGCTTCTTTGGCAGCTTGCCCCACTCGCCACGCTTCAGCCCTTGCGCGTCGGCCTTTAGATCATAGTCCATCGCCGGAGCCTGTGCCTGAGCGCCTGCGAGGCTCTTCTCGCTTTGGCTCTGACTCATCAGCCCGCTCGGGATTTGAGCCATCCCCTGCTGCGCGCGGCTCTGCCGCATGGAAGCCGCCGCCGCCTGCGCCGCCTGCGCCATCGCGGCTTGCGCAGCGGAGGCTGCATCACTCGGCTGACCACTCGGCTGGCCAGATTGCGGCTCGCCCGGCTGGCCTGCTGGTGCTGGCGGCGCGGAGGCTTGCGCCGCATCCCCCGCTGGCGGCTGTCCATTGATCTGCTGATCCAGCGCATCCAGCGCTCGCGCCATCGCCGCCTGTTCGGCTGGAGATGCAGGTGCCTGCTCGCCCTGCGCCGCCGACTGTTGGCCGGAAGGCTGCCCCGCTGGCGACTGTCCGCTCGGCGGTTGCCCCGCTGCCTGTGGCGACGCTGGCGTGCCAGTCTGCGCCGCATTTTGCTGCGCCTGCTCGCCCGTTGGCGGTTGCGCACCTTGCGGCGGCTGCGCGCTGTTTTGCGTGTTCTTCAAAGCGGCGAGATCTTTCGCAAGCTCGACGTTTGCTTGCGCCACGGGGGCCTGAGCCGCCTGCGCGTTCGGCGCATTTTTCAAAGCATCCGCCGCCTTCGGCACGTCCGTCTTTGCCGTGTCTTGGATTTGCGCGCCGAGCTTCTGGAGCTGATCGCCAGTCGGCTGATTCCCCAGCCGCATCTCATGCCGCGCCGCCCGCTCCACATCCGCTCCAGCATCCTGCGCATTGGCCGCGATGGGCTGCTGCTGCTGCGCCGCCTGCGCGAGCGGCGAGCTTGGCTGCGCCGCCTCCGGTGGCACGAGCGCCGCTGCGCGCGCCGCCGATTGCTGGGCGAGCGCCTGCGCCTGTTTCGCCGCCGCCACCGCCTGCTGCGCTTGCTTGGCGGACTGCGCCGCTTGCTGACTCGCCTGCTGATTTTGCGCCGCGTGTTCCCCAAGCTGCTGTGCCGCTTTCTCCGCCGCACCTTGCGCCGCCTGTGCGTCGTTCGCCGCCTGCTGTGCCGCGTCCGCCGCCTCGCCCGCGTTTTGCGCCGCCGTCTGCGCCGCCTTAGCAGCCTGTTTCGCATCGCCCGTCTTCGCTACCTGCTCCGCATTTTGCGCCGCCGCTTGGGCAGACTCCGCCGCCTTCGCCGCTTCACTGCCCGCTTTCGCCGCGGCTTGTTCGGCAGGCTCATTCGCCGCCGTCTTTGCCTGCGCCTCGGCTGCCTTTGCGGATTGCGCTGCTTGCTTCGCCGCCCCAGCAGCCTGCTTTGCTGCATCCGCCGCCGACTGCGCGGCCTCTTGCGCCGTCTTTAATTGCTCGGCGTTTTGCGCCGTAGCGTTCGCTTTTTGTTGTGCGCTCTGCGCGAGCTGCTGTGCCTGCTGCGCCGCTTGCGCAGCCTTGTCCGCTTGCTTTACAGCCTCCGCTGCCTGTTGCGCGGATTGCTCATTCTTCCCCTGCTTTTCACCACCTGCCTTCGCCGCCTGCTCGCCACTCTTCTGCGCCTGCTGCGCCAAAGCCGAAGCCTGCTGCGCGAGCTGCGCCGCCTCTCCCGCCTTGTCCGCTGCTTTCTGCGCCGCTTTCGCCGCATCCTTATCATTGGCCGCATTCGCCATTTTCTCCGCCGCCTTCACGGCATCACCCGCCGCCTTCGCTGCGTCCTTTGCAAATTCCGCTGCATTATCCGCCTGCTGTTTGGCCGTATCGTTCTTCGCCTCACTCGCCTGCCGCTCCGCATTTTTTGCCGCCTCAAACGCCGCTTGCGCCGCCGTCTGCGCCTCCTGTGCGGCCTGCGCGAGCGTCTTCTCCGGCTGCGGAGCCTCGCCTTTTTCCTGTGCCGCCTGCTGCTCCATCTGCTTGGCCACAGCGTTCTCCTTCTTACTCGCATCGGCCAACTTCTGCTCGGCAGCCGCCAGCGTATCTTTAGAAATCTGGCTCAGCGCCTTCTGCATCTCGGGGTTTTCCGGCAGCTTCGCCTCCAGCTCTTTCAGTAAATCCGCCGCGTTCTTCTGCGCCATCTCCGCGACCATCTGCGCGTGCGCAAATTGCTGATCCAGCTCACCCTTCACACCCAGTTCCTTCTCCGCCTCACGCAACGCCGCGCGGGTCTCCGCCAGCGGCTTCCCCTGCTCTTCTGCCTCAAAGTGTTTCGCAATCTGTTCGAGCGCCGACGCCAGCTTTTGCTGCTGCTCCGCTGCACGATTCAGATCAGCCTTTTGCTGCGACTGCGCATCATTCGCTGCGTCCTGCAAAGCCTGCTCCGCCTTGGGTGGCGGCTCCTTGAGCAACGCCAGCGCATCATCCGCATCGCGCATTTTCTCGCGTTGTTCCTTGTCTAAAATGTTCTGCTGATTTGCCTGCGCACGGATCAGGTCTTTTAGCGACTCCACCTTCGCATCGAGCTGCTCCTGCTTCGCGAGCTGCTTTTGATTTTCCGCCTTGGCCTCCTCCGGTTTTTGCGCCGCCACTTTCTCCGCCTGTTGCTCGGTTTCTTTCTTCTGCTCGTCCTGCTCTTTCGCGAGTGCTGCCGCGAGTTCGCTGATCTTCGGCGCGACAGACTCCAGCCGCTTACGGGCGGCATCCATTTGCTTGCGCAAAAGATCCAACGCCCTCTTCACTTCGCCAGCCAACAGCTCCACATCGGCTTTCGTGCTCGCTGGCGGGCGGTCCGCACTTGCGCGTTGCTCCATCTCCACGCTGATTGCGTTCCAAGCAGGCATCTGTCCCGCTTTCCATAAAATGCCCTGCGCCGCCTCAAAGACCTTCCGCATCTCCACCTCGTCGCCAAAAGCATCCTTCGCCTTACCCAATTCCTCCGGCAATAAGCGCAAGCGCCCTTCCGCCCATCGCCAGTCGCGGGGGCTCTGCGTGCGGACGCTCAAGCTGCGGATGTCCCAGCGCTCACTCGTCGCCAGCGTATTCAGCCCGTCGAAAACCTCCTGCAACGAGTGCCCGCTTTCGAGCACGCTAAAGTCGCGCGCAAATCCCGTGAGCTTCCCACTGATCTTCGCAGCCTCCGTCCCCGCCGCCACCGCCTGCAATGCTTGCAGCGCGGTGCTCGCGAGCCGCAAGTCGCCGACAAAAGTGTTGTCCGCCTGTGCGCGCACTTCCTCTAAATCGCCGTGTGCTTTAAAGACATCCGCACGCACATTCCAGCGTAGCTCGGAAAGTGCGACGCGCGTATCTGCGGCGAGTTTTTCGTCGGCTCGGAGCGTGGTCAGTTCTTGATCGAGCCGCGTCACGTTGCCGTAAGTCGAGCCCGCGTCGTTCGCGAGATCGCGCATCATTTCCACAGGCCGATAGCCAAACTCGCGGTGCCAGTTCGCAAACTCCCCCGCGTAGTTTTTCAGCGTGCGCGTAAGCTCCAGCGTCGGCTGGAGCAACGTCTTGCCCGAGGGCTCACCGAGCAGCGCCAGCTCTAGCTTGCCGCGCCGGGTCGCGAGTTCCTTGCTCACACTTTTCGCACGATCTCTGGCTATCGTGCCCTCGCGCGCAGCCATCGGCGCGAGCAAATCTTCCAGCGCTTTCGTCTGCGTCATCGCCACGCGCAGCCTACTCGTCAGCGCAGTCCAGCGCGCCACATCCTCGCCCGTCGCCACGGCGAGTTCCATGAGCCGCTGCTGCTCGCGTGCTACGACTTGGCCATTCTCCGTGAGCGCGGCGGCCTCCTCGGCAGCGACAAAAGCCTCCGTCGCCGCCTCGGTGATATGCGCGCGTCCGTTGAGCTTCACGAGATTGTCCGTGGCCTCATTCATCAGCTCCTTTGCGCGAGCGATGCCGGGATTCCGCGCCAGCAAATCGAGTGTGCCTTTCGCGCTCTTCATATTGGTGAGATTCAGCTTCGCGAGCTGTCTCCCCAGCATCACCAGTTCCCCGCTCGTGTGCCCCGCCGGGGCCTCGCGCAGCGCCGCGCCGAGCGACGTCCACGCCTCCACATATTTCACCTCAAACTCCGCAAGCGCACCCGTCGCCGCCATCACCGCCTGACGCCCATCGCCAGCAAAAGCATCGCGCGCCTTCACCGCCGATTTCTCCAGCCCTTCCGCCGCCTTCGACATCCCTCGCACCGCGAGATTGAGCGCGCGCAGATTCTCCAGAGCTTGCAGCCTCCGCAGCTCGAAGCCCGCCGCCGTGATCGTGATTTGCAGCGGCCTCGACTCACCCTTGTTGCCCTTCAAATCCGTCGCCACCAATTTCGTCGTTACGAGATCACCCGGCTTCACACTCATCGCATACAAATCCCAGCGCGTCTCCACGCGCGTCTTCTGGCCCGGCTCGCGCAGCAGCACCGTCTCTTTCCACGCGCCGTCATTCACCTTCACGAGCTGCGCGACCTTTGCCAGAGCCAGATCGTCGCTCGCATGGCCCAGCACATCCACGAGTTCGTTATTGGGTAAAATGAGATCGTTTTTTGGAGAGTCCAGCTCCACAGAAGGCACGAGATCCGGCTCAGCTCGCAGCTCGTTTTCCGGCGAGAATTTATTCTCAAAACCCGTCGCCGCCGACACGAGGAAAACGCGGTAACTCCCGCTCGCCATCAGCGGCACCTTCGCCGAGAGCTGCCCATCCGCAGTCGGCGTGAGCGCGATAGCCGTGCTCTTTTTTCCCTGCTCCAGCCGGAGTTCCGCAGTCTTCACCGCCTGGTTCGGCTTCAGCTTTAGCTCCACCTCCGTGCCCTCCAGCGCAGCGAGTCCACCATCCGTTTCCGTCACCGTCTTCGTCGGCAGCTTCGAGTAGGCGGGATACGTGTAGGTCTTTTGGAAAGTCGTCACAAAAGGCCGCTCCCGCGCATCCAGCAGATACCGCTTCGTCAACGCATCGCCGGCCTTGATGCGGTAGCGCACATTCTCGCGATTCACCTGCACCGTGGCTGCAAAACGGTCGTCGCCCAACGGCAACATCGGGATGGAAAGTGCGCCCTCCTTTTCGCTCTCCGCCTCCAGCACAGCCTTGCCCGTGCGCTCGCCTTTTAACTCCACCACCACGCGCACCGTATCGCCCTGCGGCACCATCATATTGCCGCCCACCGGCTCGCGCAGGATCACTTTGGTGCGGGAGACATTATCGAGATTCGCCCCCGGCGCGAGCGCGCGGAGCAGCAGGGTAAAGAACTGCCCATTCGTCGCCACCATCGCCGTGATAATGCACGCCGCGATCACCGCCGTGTAGCCGATGTAGCGCCGGATTAGAGCCATCGGGAGCAGCGACTTCATCTCCATATTTTCCATGCGATGCGCCACATCCGTTTGCAGCAACCCACGAAATTGCTCGGAATCAAACACCTCACCCTTTGCATCGCCCAGCTCCACCGCCGAGATCAGATCCTCGCGCAATTTCGGCTCTGCGTGCTCGACCAGTCGTGCGAGCTGCCGCGCATCCGGCGCGTGCAAGAGCTGCCGCAAACACTGCCGCCAAGCAATCGCCAGCACCGCCGTGTAAGCCAGCCCGCTCAAAGCCCAGCGGGCTTTATCGGGCACCACGACGCCGAAAAGAGAGAACGCAAAATAATCCAACATCGCCACCAGCAGCATGGTGAAAAAGAGCATCGCCAGCGCAGCGAATACACCTCGGAAAATGATGAGTCGCCGCCGCCGCGCTGCGAAAGCGTGGAGTTTATCTTGGATCAATGGGTCGAGACGATTGCTCATGGCTAAAAATAGTTCAGGCAACATGCACACGCGCATCGCCCGCGTGGATAATCAGCGCGCCAACAAAGGCTTTGGCCATTCCTTCCGTTCGTTGCCGTCGCCCACTCCCGGCAGGCTATCTCGTCAGCGCCCCGCCGCAGCAGCCCCGCTCTCGAATCCCGCAGCAGACAGGGATGGCGAGCAACGCGCCAAGCACGGGCGCAGTGAGATAGATCCACAGATGCTCCAGATGCCCGCTCACGAGAGCTGGGGCGAGCGAGCGGGCGGGGTTCATCGAGGCTCCGCAGATCGGCCCGGCAAACATGGCTTCCAGCGCGATGACTCCGCCGATGGCGATGGCGGCGGTGATGCCTTTTTCTTTCGCCCCGGTGGAGACGCTGAGGACGACGAACATGAGCAGAAAAGTAAGCACGACCTCCAAGATAAAACTCTGGCTCTCTGCCCCCGCAGGGAGTGTCGCGCCGAGCGTGGCATCCGTCGGAAAGAGCACGCGCAGGAGCCCGCTCGCCGCCAGCGCGCCGAGGAGTTGAGCCCCGATGTAGCCCGGCACCGCACGCCACGGGAAACGGCCCGCCGCCGCGAACGCCACGGTCACGGCGGAATTCATGTGCGCGCCGCTCACGTCGCCGAGCGTATAGATCATCGCCATCACGATGAGGCCGAAGGTGAGCGCGATCCCCGCATGGGTAATGGATCCGCCGCTGGCATGATTGATGACGATGGCCCCCGTGCCCGCAAAGACGAGGGCGAAGGTGCCGAGACATTCTGCAAAGAGTTTCTTCATGGTGCGCGTGGGCGGAGAGTAGCCCATGCGAGGCGGAGGGCGTCAAACCATCCCGCTGAAGTCATCGTTACATTCTCGCATTGCAGCGGAATGAATTGCCAACCCGCGAATCTTTTCCGCATCGTCTGCGCGCCGTGAGGCGTAGTGTGATTGCCGGAATAAACCAAATACACGCTACTCCTTGATGAGCACTCATATGACCACTGTCGCAAATTTCACCGAACGGAAGTTTCCACCTTTCAGCCTCACACGGCTGCTCCACACAGTCTTTGCGCCCAAGGGCGGGGAGCGGGTGTGTGTGCTGATTGACCTCGATGATCTTCGGGAGGTGAAGGACTGGGCCTTTTTGCAGAACCCGGATCTGAGCATCCAACGCAATGCGCACGATGTCTTTTACCAAGGGCTGAAGAACGGTGTGCTGGCGGAGATGGGGATGAAGGGCGGGGACTTCTTCGCCTACGAGGTGACGGGCGGGAGCAATCTCGATCTCGGCGACGCAGCGTTCACGCCGGATGGTCGCGAGGTGAGTATGGCGCGCGATATTTACCCGAACTACGACATCATCCTCTGCATCTCGACCTACTCGGCGACGGCGCCGCTGACGGCGCTTGCGAAACAATATGGCTTTCGCGGAGCGACGCTGCACGGGCTGAATCAGATCATCCTCGCGAGTGGTTTGTCGGTGGACTACGACGAGGTGAGCGCGGAGGCGGAGAAGTTGCGGCTCGGGATGACGCGGGCGGATTGGGTGGAGATGGACACGGTCTTTGCGGGGCAAAATTACACGCTGCACCTCGAGCTGGGTCAGCAGGAGGCGCAGAAGTCGCACGGCCTCTGCCGGGGTGGCCCAGATGTGGCGAATCTGCCAGCGGGCGAGATCTATTATGTGCCCACGGGTGTGGAGGGGAAATTCCCGCAACGCTACGAGGATGGCACCATCGCTCTGCAACACGTCACCGGCGGTCGCATCGTGAAGGCGACGCTTTTACGCGGCAACGCGGAGACCGTGGCGGAGCACAACGAGAAGCTGACGAGCGACCCCGTGACGGGCGAACTCGGCGAGCTGGGCTTTGGCACGCAGCGCCTGCCCGTGAGCGGGCGCGACATCCAAGACGAGAAAATCCTCGGAACGATGCACGTCGCCACAGGCCGCAGCGATCATCTCGGCGGCAAGCTCACGCCGGATCGCTTTGCGAATCGCAAGAACGCCACGCACGACGACATCCTCTTTTCGCCCACGAAGACGCCGGACATCGGGGTGCCGCAAGTGCGCCTGCATCGCGATGGGAAGACGGTGGTGCTGATCGAAAATTTCGCCCCCGCCGCGTATATGCGCGCGCTGCTCGGGGAATAGATTCTTCATTCGACACGCTCCATCTCTCGGCGCACCGTGCGCGTATGCCTGCCACACTAGATGCTGTTTCACACGATGCGCTCGTGCTGCCGCCGGAGCAGCGCGTCGCGCTCGCCTATCGCCTACTCATCAGCGTCGAGCCCACGCCAGCGGCAGAAGCCGATGCGGCATGGGATGAAGAAATCGCGCACCGAATCGCCCGCTTTGACGCCGGTGATTCTCAGCCAGTGCCAGCCATAGAAGCCTTTGCCCGCTTGCGCCGAATCGCACCGGGACAATGAGCGCAGTGTTGGAGTTTCTGACGGAAGCGATTGACGAGGCAGAGGAATCCACTCGGTTTTATGAGCGGCAAGCATCCGGCTTGGGCGTGCGCTTTCGTCAAGTAATCGAGAGCGCGTGTGTTGCCATTGTTCGTCAGCCGCTCCTATGGCGGGAACGGCGCGGGGGCTTTCGTCGCATCAATCTACCCGGGTTCCCGTTCTATATTGCGTATGTCATCCGCGACGAACGCATCTTAGTTGCAGCGGTCGCACATTCGAGCCGTCATCCTGATTATTGGAAACGTCGCAATTTAAAAAATGAATCCCTACGAGACGGATAAGCTGCTGCACGAATACCTGCTCTTCCACTACGGCACGCCTGCGGAAGTGCTGCCGTGGCCTGCTGGCCCGTATGACGCGCTCGACTACGCGGTGCGCTGTGTGAGCGAATGTGTGGACTTGGCGCTGCTGCCGCCCGGCGCTCGCGCGCTGGATGTGGGGTGTGCGGTAGGGCGTTCGTCGTTCGAGCTGGCTCGGCATTGCGGCGAGGTGATCGGGGTGGATTACTCGAAAAGATTCATCGAAGCGGCGGCGGCGCTGGCAGCGGGAGGGAGCCTGCCCTATCTACGCACGGATGAAGGCGCGCTCACCACGCCGCTGACCGCGCGCGTGCCTGCGGGAGTCGCGGCGGAGCGCGTGCGCTTCGAGTGTGGCGATGCGCAGACGTTGCGCGAGGGGCTGGGGTCGTTCGACGTGGTGCTGGCGGCAAATTTGATAGATCGCCTCGGTTCGCCCGCTCTTTTTCTACAACAGCTCCCCGCGCTCGTGCGCCCCGGCGGGCAGCTCATCCTCACCTCTCCCTACACTTGGTTGCCGGAATATACCGCGCCGGAACAGTGGCTCGGTGGTCGCACGGCGGGCACGCTCGACGGGCTGCGCGCGGCACTGGCAGAGGATTTCACGCTCACCAGCACGCGGGACTTGCCCTTTCTCATCCGCGAGCACGCCCGCAAATACCAATGGAGTGTGGCGCAGGCGACGGTGTGGCGGCGCGCGTAGAAGCGACGCCTCGTCGCTCTCAGATGTAGAAGCGACGCCTCGTCGCTTTGCTGGCACGCGGGGCGTGTGCTGCGACGCTTGCGGACGAGGGCGCGCAAAGCGACGGAGGCGTCGCTTCTACGGCGTGCGGAGGACTCGGTAGAAACGTTTGGCGAGGCCGGTGGCAGGATCGCTGAGGGTGAGGCTCGCTGCGGTGGCGGTGGTGGCGGTGCCGAGGTTCACCCAGCTCGCGTCGGCGAGGTCGTTTTTCATCTGGAGCTGGTAGGTAAATCCAGCGGTGGTGTTCACCGTGATGTCCACGCCGCCAGCAAGCGTGCGTGCGGCTGTGGCGGCGGGTGCGGCAATCGCAGTGGTATTCGCAGTGCCCGCGCTCGGTGTGGCGAGGAAGACGATATTTGCACTACCATCCGGCACGCGGCCTTGGCTGATATTGCTGACTTGTGCGCCAAAGGTGACGGTGTCCACCACGGTGCCATCCGGCGCGGTGAGGGTGAGCGTCTCGCCGCTGTTGGAGAGTTTAAATGGCAAGTGCAGGGAGGTGGGCGCGGCACTTTGGATGGTCTCATTATCCGCCCACGCCAGCAGGCGACCGCTCGCGGCGATGCTGTAGCCAGCGGGGAAAACAAACTCGGTCTGCGTCGGCGAACTATCGCTGATGCGCCAGCCGGTAAGGCTCACGGCGGCGGCGGTGGGGTTGTAAATTTCGAGCCAATCGTCGCTCTGGCCATCGGCGGGATCGAGCACGCTGCCGCCATTGCTGGCCATCCATTCGTTGATGCGCAGTGCGGCCCACGCATTCACTCCGGTGAAGTTGACCGTCACTGTGCTGGTGCCGATTTGCGCGCTATTATAGTCGAGCGCCTTCACCACGTAAGGGTGCGAGCCGCTGGCGGGGACGAGCGTGATGCTCCACGCGGTAACGGTGCTCCAGGTGACGGCATATTCGTCGTCGTTGATGGTGAGGGTCTTCACATTCACCGGCGCGTTACCGGTGATGGTGACGCTGGGGCTCGTGACGGCGACGCTCGCCGGGCTCGTCACGGCAAAGGTGGCGGCGACGGCGTTGAGTTGGCTCTGGATGTTGCTGCGGCGGGCATCAATCCACGCGGGGATGCTGAGACTTTCCGCGCCGCTCGCGACGAATGGGCTGACCACGCTGATGCCATTCGCGGAGAGCGCGTCGTATTTCCGCTGGAGGAGCGGGGCGACTCCGGTGCTGCTAAAAAAGGTCGCAAAAGCCTCGTGGACGGTGCGCCAGTAGATGCGACGGAAGGCGGGCCACGCTTGCAGGGCGTCCACTTTCGGGTCGGCGGTGGCGGGGAAAAGCGCGGTGGTGACGGGGTCGTTGAAGACGCCGAGGCCCACATCCATATCCCACGTGAACTGAATCCAGCGCGCGGCGGCAGGTTTGTAGAGGTAGGTATTTTTGGTGTTGGGATTGCCGAAGGAATCCCAATACGAGCAGAGGTCGTGGAAGGCGAAAGTGCGCATCCAGTTCTCCGTATCCACGACGGCTTCGACGCCGGCCTGGTAGTTGGATGCGGCGTTCACGGCGTCTATGAGTGTGAAGATGTCGGTGAACTCATTCGAGTTGCTGGCGGCGCGTGGCCGCCAGTTCCAGCGGTAGCGGGCGAGCTTGTGCTGTCCAGCGGTATCGTAATGAGTGAGGATATTGCTGACTCCGCTGGTGGTGCTATTGGCATTGTCTGCGCCTTCGTTCCAGTTGTTGGTTTTGTAGAGATGGCCATTCGTATCGCCGGAGGAAAATTCGTTGACGAGGGTCTGGTCCGGCTGCTGCACATCGTCGTAGAGGATGCTGCGGCGGGTGCCATTCACGAAGAGGTGGATGTAGCGGCGGTAGAGGTTTGGGAGTTTGAGCTGCTCGGCCATCCAGAACATGAGCTGCTCGCGTTGCTCGGTGGTGTCGCGCACAGGCCAATCGAGCGTGAAGTGGTCTTCGGCAATGACAAGGTCGTCGGCGGGAAGTGCGAGGTTGTAACCGCAGAGATTGCCGACTGGGGAATTGTAGCCGGGCGTGCTGGCCTCGCTGCCTGCATACCAAGCGCCACAGCCATAGACGGCGCGTGCGCCGCCATAGATGTAGGTGCAGTCGAGCGGCTCGTTACCGAATTTTTCGCGGCTCGACCAAGTGGAGACATTCGCTGCGGTCATCCACAGGCGGTAGGCGCTGAAGTCGCCGCCTTGCACGGTGTCGCCGACGCGCACGAGACATTCGTGTGTGGGGGAATCCGGAGGGAAAGCTGTGCTGGCGGGCACTCCAGCGGCATCACTACTTTCTAAATGGAAGACGATGAGCGTGCCCGCCGCTTGCGCCGGGATGGTGCCGGTGAAGACGCCGTCGCCGGAGAAAATGTCGTCGTTGAGGCCGTCGTCGTGCATGGCGACGTTCGTGAAAGTGCCATTCGTCTCCACACGCCAGCGGAGCGTGGCGGAGGCGACGCCATCGGGATCGGAGACGCGGGCGAAGACACGGATGGGGTCGCCGCCGAGCGGGAGCAGCGGGCGGTGCGAGACGTCGGTGATGGAGGGGCCAGCGTTCGCGACGGCACGGCTATTCGCAGCGCCGGGAGTGCCGAGATTGGTGGGGACATTCAGCGTGGCGAAATTTTCCAGATAGCCGCCGCGCAAGCGTAGGAGCAGCTCGCGGGTGCCGCGCAGCCAGCGGGCCTTCGCGGCGAGTGTGCCGCTGGTATTCGCGGCGAGCGTGGTGGTGAGCGCGGAGAAGACGCGGTTCCCATCCGGATCGCCGGAGGAAGTGCCGCGCAGTTGCAGCGCGCTGCTGCCGCTAAAGCCGCCGGTGACGACGCTGGAGCGCGATTGATTCCCCTGCGTAGTCCAGCCGGTGATGCCGCTCTCAAAGCCGCCGTTGCTCACGACGTTGCTACCTGCTGTCGGCGTCATTGTCACATCGTCCACCAGTGCCTCGCCCTCGCCCATTAGGAAGAGCTGCACGCGATCTGCGCCGCTGACGGAGGTGTGCCCAAGGTCGAGCGCGCCCGTGGTGCTGAGGGTCGTCCACCCGGCTTTCGCGCTCTCATCGCTATCGGCCCACGCAGTGGCGAGGGTGCGGTCGGCGCGCAGGTCGGTGACTTCCAGACTGGAGCCGCCGCCATCTGCCCAGCGGCTCCGACGGCCTGCTTTGCTGTAGGTGATGGTGTCCACCTCGACATCTACATTCACCGCGCCATCCAGCTCCGGGCGGACGAGGGTGATGCGGTCGCCACCGCCAAGCGTGCCGATGTAGTCGCCGACGACGAGTGCGGGATTGAGCGAGGGATTATTCGCGCGCGTCCGCACCGCGTTCTTCGCGATGACGAGCCGCGCGCCTGCTGCGATGCTGGTTCCAGCGGGGAGGGTGAAGCTCACGCCGTCGGTAAATTTCCAGCCGCCGATATTCACGGCGACAGCGCCGGGGTTATAAAGTTCGAGCCATTGATCGAGGTTGTCGCCGCTAATTGGGGCGAAAAAGATTTCGCTGATGAGCACATCCGGCGTGCGCGCGGCGCTGTTCGACGCGCCGGGCGTGGAGGAGGCGAGGGGGCGAAATGCGCTGTCGCGGTTGTTCGCGCGACCGATGCTCACATTCGCGGCGGTGCCGCTAAAGCGCACGCAATCGAGGACGCGCGAGGCGATGGCGTTTGAGAGGTAGATCGTCTCGCCCGCAGAGCCGAGGGAGAAGCCGAGCTGCGTTTCGTTAAAAGAAATCACGCCGCTTCCGGCCAGGATGGTATTGGCGGGGATGATGAATTTCCCAAGCACAGCGGGGTCGTCGCTCAACATACAGCCGGAGATATTCACGGCGGTGGGGGCGTCATTGCGCAGCTCGATGAAGTCCACTTGCGGCAGCACGGAGCGGGCGAGAATTTCGTTGATGACGACGTGATCTTGCGCGCTGCTGGGCGCGATGTCGGCGGTGCCGGGCGAGCCGTCTATACTGGCGCTGGCATCCCACGCTTTTGGCGAAGCCTCGCCGTAGCTGGGCCGCGCGAGCACGAGTGAATGGCCCGTGCCGTCCGCCGCGACGGGCCACGGAGCGTGGTCGTTATAGGTGACTTCGAGGACGACTGCGCCGCTGGGTTTGCGGAGGCGCACGGTGCCGCCGGAGTTTGGCAGGATGCCGATGAAGCCGCCGAGCACGCCGCTGATGCCGTAGATGGTCTGCACGTCCACGGGGACTCTAGCCACGACGAGGTAGCCCTTGCCGGCGATCATCGTGGCGGCGGGGAAGGTGTAATCGGCATCGCCGGTGATGCGGTAGCCGCCGATGTCTTCAGCCCACGGATTCGAGTTGTAGAGCTCGATGAATTCCAAGTCGCGCAAGTCGGGCCGCGTGGGCGGGTGGTAGTGGATCTCGGAAATCACGAGCCCCGTGCGCCGCGAAGACGGCCCCGCACTTTCCCAAGTGCGCTGGGCGCGAGTGGGGACGATGACATCCACGACGGCGCTGCTGGAGACGCTGCCTTGCGTGTTCGTAGCGGTGACGGTGTAGGTGCCGCCGCCGTTCGAGGCGTCGGCGATGGTGTAGCTGCTGCTGGTCGCGCCGGAGATGAGGACGTTGTCGCGATACCATTGATACGCGACGGCGGGGAAGCCCGTGGCGGTGGAGTTGAGCGTGAGGGCGAGGGCGTCGCCGCGCCAGAGCGATTGGCCCTGCGGCACGGTGGTGAAAGTGGGCGCGGTCGGCGTTTCGTTGAGGCGTGCGATGACGAGATTATCTATGCCGCCAGTGCTACTGCTCGTGAAGTTGAGGTAGTTCTGCGAGTAGCCTCCAGCCTTGGTGTAGGTGTAGCGCGAGACGCCGTCGGCGAAAATCTCGATGCGCGTTTCGCCCGCGCCGTTGAAGGGATTGTAGTCCGTAGAATCGGTGAGGCGAATCTCGAAATGGTGGAGCTGCGAAGTCACGCCGCTCGTCCCCCAGCTCGGCTCCGTCGGCGTGAGGATGGTGCTGCCGTCGTAGGCCTGGAGCGTCCCGGTGCTGCCGCGAAAGCGCACGCCAAAGTGCGTCTGTGCGCCGCTCACACTGCCGTTCTTATCGGCGGCGGCTTGGCCGAGATTGATGGCGCACGAATTCCCCGCGCCTGCCGCCGTGATGTCTGGCGCGAGGTCGAAAGAAATGAGCAACCCGCCCGTGCTATCGGTGCCGTTGAAGTTGTGATTCAGCGCGGCATTTCCGCTGGCGGAGGTGAACAGGTAATTCCCCGCATCCACGCTGCCCGTGGTGTTACCGACTTGCGTGTTCCCCACGCTCACCCACGCGACGGAGCCGAGCGAGCCGCCCTGCCGCGCGGCGAGATTGTAGCTGAGGTCGGTCGTGGTGGGGTTCGAGGGCGCGTAGAAATTATCCGTGAGCAGCGCCTGCGGGCCGACGGCGCGATTGCTGAGGGCGTAGTGGTGGAAGGTATTGCCCGCGATGTCGGGCGTGATGGTGAAGACGAGTGTGCTACTCGTCGCCGTGAAGGCATACTTCAGCAGGCTACCGGGCAGCCCGTTTTGATCAAAGTGGACGCTGCCGCCGTCGCTCGTGGTGATCGTCTGGAAGCGGATGCCAGGGCCGCCGTAGGCTGCGTTGTAAAAGACCGTCTCGTATTGCTGGCCGACGCGTAGGTTTTTCAGCGTCAGCACGGCGGGGTTGCCGTTGTAGAGGAAGGTGGCGAGCATCCCACCGACTGAGCCTGTGACAGTGGGCGTCCACGCGGGGCCGAGCGCGGCGTAGCCGCTCGTCGTGTAGTCATTCGTCGTGGGATTCGTCCCCGTGCCAGTGCCGGTGAAGACCGCGCCATTCACTGTCACATTGGCTGCGGTTTTGAAATTGATCGCGTGCGTGTAGGCCGCATCTGTCGCGATGCCCGAGTCCGCATCGCCCGCGAGTGTGGCGACAGTGAACGTGCCCGCCGCCCGCGCCGCGAAGGCAGACAGGAGCAGCGCGCACAGGGCGGTTCGGAAGAGCGGAGTCATGGTGGAGAATATCATTAAAGAGTGAGTGTGCGCGGCTTTTTTACGAGAGCACGCGGTGGCACGCCTCCGCCGTCGCGGCCCATGTGAAAGCGCGACCATGCTCGGCGATGCGGGCGCGGTCTTGCGGCTCGGTGAGCGTGGCGCGGAGCGCGGCGGCGAGGGCGGAGACATCGCGGGCGGGCGGGAGCTTCCCGCAGAAGTCGCGATGCACTTCGGCGATGCCGCCGACTCGGCTGGCGACTACGGGGAGGCCGCTGGCAAAAGATTCGAGGATCACATTGGGCACGCCCTCATTGTCGCTCGGCAGTGCCAGCACATCGGCGGCACGCATCGCTCGGGCGACTCCGGCGGCGTCGTGGCGACCGGCAAAGATCACCTGCTCGCCGTAGCCGAGGCGGGCGGCGTGGGCGCGCAACTCGGCTTCCAGCGGGCCTCCGCCGATGAGCACCACGCGGCACTCGCGCAGCTCGGGCCTTGCGCACAGTTCGGCGTGGGCTTCGAGGAGGGCGTGGGGGTTTTTGATGGGCAGGAGATTGCCTACGAAAAGGATCATCGGCGCAGCGTCCGGCACGCCCAGAGCGGCACGAGCCTCCGTGCGCTCGGCAGGTGTGGCGGGGCGGAAGGTCTCCATATCCACACCATTGTAGATCGGGTGGAGGCGATCTTTTCTCAGCCCCACTCCCGCGAGCTGGCGCGCGAGGTCGGCGCTGCGGGTGATGATGCCTGCTGCGCTGGCGAGGTGCTTCTGCATCACCGCCCGGCGCGCGGGCACGCGGAGATATTGATGCACGTCCGAGCCCTGCGCGATGGCCACGAAGCGGAACGCAAACTCCTCACTCAGCCGCGCCACCGCGCACGCATCCGGGAAAAGCCACGAACACAGCACCGTGTCGAACGCCCAATCCCGCCGCACGCGATCCAGCGCCGGGCGCAGCGCGCGGGCGTAAAGCAGGTGGTTCCAGCGGTGGCCAAACTTCGGCACGTAGCGCGTCGCCACGAAGCTCGGGCGCAGCGCCACATCCGCCGCGCGCGGCATCCACTCCGCCTTGGCCCACGGCAGTGTGGGGCGCAGCGCGAGCGTGCGGATCTCCCAGCGGTCGGCGAGCGCGTGCAGCAGCGTGGCATTATCCAGCCCGCGATACGGCTCACTGGCATCGGGGAAGAGATTACTGATGAAAAGCAGGCGCTTCACGGCTACGTCGGCTCCTTCTCTAGCGGCAGCAGCGCGGTGAAAGCCATCGCCGGGATGAATAGAAAGCCCACGTAAAACAGCGTCGTGCGGAAATCCCCGCCGTGCGTGATTTTCGCCGCAAAGATCGTCCCCGCCGCCGCCGCGATCCGCCCGATGTTATAGCAAAAGCCCGCCCCCGTCGTCCGCAGTAGCGTGGGGAAAAGCGGCGGCAACAGCATCGTGAAAAGCCCAAACGCCCCGCTCCAAAACCCCACCGCTGGCAGCCAAAACTGCGTGAGCGCCGCCGTGGAATGTTCCAGCCCAAACGCCACCATCATCGTCACCGTGATCCCGCCAAACATCACCAACAGCGCCCGCTTGTAGCCCAGCCGCATCGCCAGCCAACCCGCCGCAAAATTCCCCACGATACTCACCCCTATAATCAGCGCGAAACTCCGCGCCACCATGCTATCCCGCGCGCTCGCCGTCAGCGCCACCACATCCGGCAAACTGCGGACGTGCTGCGCCTGCCAGAACATAAACGCCCACCAACCCGTGAGCGAAAACATACACACGCCCACGCTCACGAGCGTCACCCGCCGCGTCTCCCCGCGAAATAAATCTGCGATCCCCGGCTTCCGCTCCCCCGCCTTCGCGGAGGCCCACGCCTCCGGCTCCGGCACGTGGCGGCGGATATAAAAAACCAAAATCGCCGGCACCACCCCGATCAAGAAAATCCACCTCGGGTGATGCCCACTCAGCGCCACCCCCGCGAGGCACGCCACGAGGATTCCCAGATTCACCCCCGTCTGCAAAACCGCCGCCGTCCACGGCCTCCACGCCCTCGGCCAAGTCTCCGCCAGCAGCGTCGAGCCCACCGCCCACTCCCCGCCGATCCCCAGCGCCGCGAGAAAGCGAAACAACATCAAATGCTCCCACCGCTGCGCAAAACACGACAGCCCCGTGAACGCCGCATACGTCAGCACCGTGAGCGAAAGCGACCGACTCCGCCCGATCAAATCCCCCAGCCGCCCAAAGAACGCCCCCCCCAGCGCCCACCCCACGAGGAACGCCGCCTGAATCCACGAACTCTTCTCCTTCACCGCACTCGCACTCGTCCTCCCGCGTGCCGCGAAAACTTCATACTCCTCGCGAGACACCCCGCCATCCCCATTCCGATCCACCTCCGCAAAAGGCGCATCCCCGCCCGCCCATTCCACCGCCGAGAGACTCCCATTCCCATCCCCATCGCGCTTTTCAAACTCCCCCCGCATCTCTCCACCAAAAACCAAGATCGCCACAAACGAAGACGCCACCAGCGTATAAAGGTGCATATCCAACCCATCAAAAAGCCACCCCAGCCAAGCCGCAAACCCGCTACGGCGCTGCGATGGAGAGAGCTGACGAAGTGCTGAAAATCCCAAGGGCATATCCCCCAGCAAAAGCCCCCCCAGCCCGCGCGTCGAGCAGGAAGACGCCCCCTCAGCCCCCACCGTCAAAGACGCCCCGCCCCCCTGCCGCCCTGAAAATAGCCCAGCACTTCAGTGCTGGGAAATCACCGCCTTTCTAGCGGCGAGTCCCGGAGGGACGAAAGGAGCGCATGATTTGTCTGCCCAGCCATACTTTCCCCGTTCAGGGCGACAGAGTTTTTTACTCCACGCCGATTGGCGATACTGCTCGCTGGTCAACTCCGCCTGTCTGTGCTTTGTGAGCAATTTCTTTAAGACGTGCTTTTCAACGTTCATATAAGGCAACGATATTTGGAAATTGGCCTGTGTTGATGTTATCTGCTCCTTTCCGCAATTTAACCAAAATTGGAAAGAGCCAATCAATGTATCCGCAAAATACAGCGGAGGTGACCGGAAACGCCGTCTGCTCATCGGCGGCTCCGCTCTCAAAGTAAATTGCAAAGGCTTCCAGCGTATTAAGAATACAAAGTGTATGCTGGTTTTTAGGCGAACTGCAAATTTCATCGGCCCACTCTAATGCAGCTTCAGGGTCTCGAATGGACTGTCTTTGAACACGAACGTTAGTAAGGTTCCAATTTGGATAGACCTCTGCTGGCCCGAGCACGGCAATTATAGCTGGTTTAAGATCTTCTATGGTTTTTGAGAATTTCTCGCAGCGATCCGCTGCGAGAGCAACGGCTTCGCGACGCGAGCGAATTAAAATATCTGCTTTTGCGGTTAGTAGCGACTCCGAAGCGATCCGAAGCGAATCAGATGCGATCTTAAGTTGTTCTTTCAGCATGAACACCTGTTTCAGCGCAACTAGTGCTGCGATTGCCATGATCACAGTCGATATGCTTGAAGCACTCTCAAAGAAGTCGTGGGTGTTCATATGCGTGGTATTACTCTAGCAGGCAGCACAGGGCATCGTAAAGAGGTGAATGTAACAAACGCCCCATAAGGATAACCCACCGCGCACGTCACACAGATAGCCCCGTATTTTCGTGATGCCATCAGCGGTTCTCGATGGGGAACGGATTTGCTCCCAGCCGCGTGCTGATTTCCGCCGCGGTCCATGGGCTCATCTGGGGGAGCAGGCGGGCGACGGGTTTGCAGGCGGCGCAGGCGAGGAGGAGGGCGATGGAGGTGAAGCAGGCGGTGCTTTCCAACAGACGGGCGAGGCGGCTTTTGCGCGCAGCAGGGGTGAGGATGAGCTGGATGCGGGCTTCCAGTTTTCCCGTGCGCGGAGAGGCCATGGTGAGGAAGGCGGCGGCGATGGCGGGGCGATGTTGGGCGGCGGTGGCCATGTCGTAGAGGAGTGTGGCGTAGTCGGTCGGCGCGGCTCCGCGTGCGAGCACGAGGGCGTCACAGGCGTATTCGCGCTCGATGGCGAGCTGGCGCTGGAGGAACCATGCGAAGGGATTAAACCAATGCAGCGCGCAGGCGAGTCGCCCGAGGGCGTGAGTCCAGAGGTCGCCGCGTGAGAAATGGCCGAGTTCATGCAGGAGCACGAGGCGGCGTTGCTCGGGTGCCCAGCGCAGCGCCTCGGTGGGAAGGAGGACGGTGCGGCGCAGGAGGCCGGTGGCGCTAGGCACGAAGCCTCGCCCGGCAAGCCGTAGATGCACGCGGCCAGTCATGCCGAGCGTGCGTTGGCAATCGGCGAGGAGCTGTTGCCATGCGCTGCCGGGCACGCAGTCGCTGGCGCGCAGTATTTTCCAAACCGAGCAGGCTCCAGCGGCTTGGTGGGCGAGGCACGCGACGCAACCTGCCGCCCAGAGCCAGAGCAGCCACGGCGTGCTCGGAGCCGCATCCGCCCAGCTCGCGAGGGCCGTGGGTGCTTGCACTTCGAGGCGGGGTAAAGGCCGCGCTAACGTGATGGCGAGCAGCAGCAGAACGCTGAATGCGCCCACCGGCACCGCCTGCCGCACACGCGCGCGCCATGCCGCCGGGCAGAGCCAGAGACAGGCCACGGCCAGCGCACCTACGATGAAACTATGGAGCAGCCAAGCGGTCATTTTTTGTGTTCTTCGAGCATTGCTTTGATGCGGGATAGCTCCATTTCGTCCACTTCATTAGGGTCGAGCAGCGTGGCGACGAGATCCGCCGGGCTGTTATTGAAAAACGTCGAGATCAGCCGCCGCAGCGCGCTCTTTCCGGCCTTCTCGGACGATGCGACGGGGAGGTAAACGTAGCGTTTCCCATCGCGCTCATGTCGCAGGTGGCCCTTGCCCACGAGCACAGCCAGCAGGGCGCGCACGGCGGAATAGCTCGGCGCGTCGGAGAGCAATTCGTGGACTTCATTGGCAGTCGCGCGACCATGCTTCCAGACAATATCCATGATCTGGCGCTCGCGGCGCGAAAGCGGATCGTTTTCTGGTTGATTGGCTGGCACGAGGCGGACATTGGCAGGGAAAAAGAGGGCGTCAAAAAGAAAGTGCAGTTTTTTTAGCATAAACACTTGCACTCGCTTTTGAGCTGTGCTGTATTTTTAGCACATGAAAATAAAACCACTGCTGCTCTGCACCGCGCTCACGCTCGCCGCTTGCTCCACACCCAGCCGCAGCCCTGCGCCGCGGGAGCGTGCGCCTGCCGCCTACCGCACCGCCTACCGCACCGCCTACCGCACCGCCGAGCGCCCCGGCGTGGGCACTACGTGGGGTGAGCAGCGCGATTCGTGGGTGGAACCGACGTATTTCGCCCGCCAATGGGGCAGCCATCCCGCCGCACGCGACCAGCTCTTTTATAATGATCGCGACGGCAACGATGCGACCTTCTCTTTCCTCGGTGGCACGCCGGAACTCGCCAACGGCCTGCAACCCAGCGCCAGCGGCCTCGTGCGGCTCGGCCTGCGCAATGCCGAACGGCGCTGGCTGGAGACTTGGCGGCTCGGCGCACGGAAATTCGCCACTGGCGAGCGCGGCGAACGATACGAGATCGTGCTGCAAAATCCCACCGCCCGCCGCGTCGAAATCGTCCTCAGCGTGGACGGCCTCGATGCGCTGGATGGCAAAAGCGCAACCTTCGCCAAACGCGGCTACGTGCTCGCGCCCAAAGAGACGCTCGCCGTCGAGGGCTTCCGCACAAGCGATGGCACCGTCGCCGCCTTCCGCTTTAGCGCGATGGGGGTAGGCTACGCCCAGCGCAAACACAGCGACGCCACAAATGTCGGCGTCATCGGCCTCGCCGTCTTCCAAGAACGCTGGTGGGCCAGCGACACTCTCCCGCGCCCCGAGAACCGCGCCTGGCGCAGCACCGAACCCCACCATCTCCCGGACAGCCGCCCCTACGCCACGCCGCCCGATGCGTGATCCTTTCGAGTAAAAACAACACACAACAACACCATGAAAAACACCATCCGCATCACCCTCGCCACACTGCTCCTGAGCCTCGTCGCCTGCAAGACGACGCAGCCACCCGTAGCCACCCACTGCACCGGCAAAGCCTACGTGCCCCACGGCAAGTAAGCACAAAGGCCCTCCGCCCGCGCGAACCCTTCGCGCGGGCGGCAGGGCACTTGGTGCTCATTGAAAGAGAACCTTTTTTTTAGCGGATTCGCTGTCCGACTCCATTTGGCAGAACGCCCGCGGCGAGCTGGACTCTGGACTTCGAACTCCGAACTCTTAATGTTCAAATTGCCGCTCCGGTGGACGTTCGCAGGGTGAGAAAACGGGTTTGCTTTAAAAATTAAGAGTTCGAAGTTCGAAGTTCGAAGTTCAGAGTTCGAGGTTCAGAGTTCAGAGTTAAAAGTCCAGCGCCGCCGCAGGCGCTCCACCATCCACAAAAACCATCCAAAAACCACATCACCTTCACCATGAAAACACCACCCATCCCCATCGCCAAGCCCTGCACCGCTGACTGGAACCAAATGAATGGCGACGCCCGCCGCCGCCTCTGCGCGCAGTGCGATAAACACGTCCACAACCTCTCCGAATACACCCCGCGCGAGCTACAGACCTTCGTAGAAAAGCGCGACGGCACCGAGTGCATCGCCTACCGCATCCGCCAGGACGGCACCATCGTCACACGCACCCGCTGGTCGTGGCTCCACACCGTCCGCAGCCGCGCATTATGGCTGCTCGCAGTCGTCCTCCCCTCCATTTTCAGCGGCTGCGCAAAGAGCGAGCCGCAGCGCGTCATGCCCGGCAAGCCCGCCCCGTTCAACCGCAACGCCCACCACACGGACGAAGGCCACATAACACTCGGCGAGCAATCGCAGTAAAGCAGCACTAAGGAGCCGCTGAATAAGTCCACAGAAGGACACGGGAAAAGGTTTTATTTTCGAGAGTGCTATACCATCTTTCGGAAATAACCTGACCCTACAAAGGGGACTACGAAGAACGCGAAGCACAGAAGAGAAGCACTTGGAACCCGCCGCTGTTTCGCGTTCTTCGCGTTCTTCGTAGCCCCCTTATTTCTGAAAGATAGTATCAGGACATCGCTCAATGTGCTGGGGCGGATGCACGGCACGGCACGCGGCGCGCGTGAGCTGCCCATCTTTGCACGCCCTTTGTGGTTCGAGGATGCGGCGGCTTACTTTACGAAGTAGCTTAGGTTTTCTAGCTCTATGGCGAGATCCACATTATTCACTACGATGCGTTCGGGGACGTGGAGGACGGCGGGGGCGAAGTTAAGGATCGCTTGGATGCCGGCCTCTACGAGCGTGTTGGCCACTTGCTGCGCGACGCTGCCGGGGACAGTGAGGATGGCGAGCTTTACGCTACGCTCGCGGATGAAATCGGCGAGCTGTGAGGCGGGGAGCACGGGCACTTTGAGGTCGCGCGGGCGCTTACGCGTGAGGTCGGCATCGAAGGCGGCGATGACCTCGAATCCTTCTTTGGCAAAGCCGTCGTAGCGCAAAAGGGCGGAGCCGAGCTGGCCCGCGCCGACGAGGATGACGGGCTGCAATTTCGCCATGCCGAGCACTTCCGAGATGGCTTTGCTGAGGCCCTCCACGTTATAGCCGAGCCCGCGCGTGCCCCATTGGCCGAAGTAGGTGAGGTCCTTGCGAAGCTGTGTAGGCTTTACTCCCGCCGCCGTGGCGAGGGCCTCGGAGCTCACCGTCTGCGTGCCGTTTTCGCGCAGCCGCTGGAGGGCACGGTTATAGATGGAGAGGCGGTAGATGGTTTTGCGCGGGATGTCGGCTTTGGTCATTTGTTTGTGAAAAAGTATGTGAAACGGCGTGCGCTGGTAGCGAAATCGTGGGGAGCGGGGCGAGGATAAAAATGCGTGCAGTAGCAGCGCGTAGTGTTTTAGCCACTGATGGACACGGATGAAACACAGATGCGCAAGCGAGTGTGCAGCACATCCGTGTTTCATCCGTGTCCATCAGTGGCTAAAATCCGATCTGTGAATCTCAGCGGCAAACGAGCTTGGAAAGCGCTCGGCTTTCGCGCCTATGTCGGCGGCTCATGCAACTTGCAGTTCTCAATCCCGGCGGGCGCGACCCGGTGCAGCACTTCCCAGACGGGGCGGGGGTGCGAGATGATCGCGTCCATGCGCCCGTCAATTACCACGCCTACGCGGCCTGCACGCGCGGCTCTTTTCACCGCGAAGTTGCCGCCATTCCCGAGGAGCAACGTGCCGTGCTGCTACTACTGCGGCGCGACCTGAAGCCTGCACTGAAGGCCCTCCGCGAGCTGAAGGCGCGCGGGAAGGTGGTGGCGATTTCGTGGAAAGAGAGCGGCGCGCATCAAGTCGCCGAACAGCTCGATAGCGCGGAGAATCTCGCGCGTTTCCGCGAGCTGTGCGCGGGTGCGGATGCGGCGCTGAGTAGCACGCCGGAGCTGGTGCCGCTCTACGCATCGAGCAGCGCGCGGGTGGCGGACTTTGTGCCCACGCCGTATCCCGTGGACGATGCGCGATGGGATTTTTCCACGCCGCTCGGCGAGCGCAGCGGCATCTTCATCGGCACTCGCGAGTGGAGCGTGCCCACGCGCAATCACGCCAGCGCGCTGCTCCACGCTTGCTCTCTCGGCGTGCCGGTGACGGTCTTTAATACGGAAGCTCGCGCTGGCCGTAAGAAGCTCGTGGCGCTCGGCTGCCCGCATCTGCGCTTGCTAGAGGGGCGGATGCCTTACACCGCCTACCTGCGCGAGATGGCAAAATGCCGCGTCGTTTTCCAGCTCGATGCCAGCGCCGTCCCCGGCCAAGTGGCGGGGGATGCGCTGCTCTGCCGGATGCCATGCATCGGCGGCAATAGCGCCGTGGAGCAGCTCGCATTTCGAGGCGCGACAATGGCCGCGCTGCACGACGACGCGCAGTGGGAGCGCACCGTGGCGACCTCGCAAGCGGAGGCCGCGAGCACTCTCAGCTACGCAGCCGTGGCGGCGCGACTGGGGGAGTTTTTTGGCAGGCTGGGCGGCTAGTTTTTTTATCCCTCAAAGCGCCCGAGTGGCTGCACGGCGTTGCCCGGCAGTGGCCATGCGCGCTCTTGGATGCGCGGGGCGAGCTGCTTGGCGTTGGCGTAGGCGCAAGTAAGCATTTCCATTTTGGCGTCGAGATTATCCACGTAATGCAGTGCCCACGCCTCGGGCGTCTTCGGCACCACGGGGCTCCCGAATGACAGCTCGCCGTGGTGCGCCGCGACGAGGTGGAGCAAGTGCTGGCGCACGTCTTCGCTCGCGGGCTCCAGCGGCAGCCAGCTCTTCCATTCCTCGCTGGTTTGCAATTTCCGCCACAGCACATTCACCAGCTCGATGCCGATGGTGATGTGGCCCAGCAGCTCGCCGATTTCGCTAAAGGCCATCGTGAAACCCTCGGTTGGGAGTTGGTTTTCCCACAGCTTCCCGCAGTCGTGAAAGAGCACGCCGCTCGCGAGCAGGTCGCGATTTAGCCGGGGATACGCGCTCGCGATGGCCAGTGCGCTACGCATCATCTGCGCCGTGTGCTCCACGAGCCCGCCACGCCGCGCGTGGTGATTCACGCGCGCCGCCGCCGCCCGGCGAAAGCGCTCGCCATACTCGGCGAGGAAGAGATTTCCGAGCGCAGCGAGTCGCGGATCGGTGAGCGCGGCGATGCTTTGTTCGATGAAAGCGTAGTCCGCCGCCTGCCGCTCGCGCAGCTCTGCGGAGCCCGCCAACAGCACTTCGCGCTCGGCGGCGTCCAGCTCGCGCACCGTCCAGCGTTTCGCATCGAGACCAAAGCTGCCATTCGTCGAAAACTCCCCCGTGACCTCCACAAAAGTTCCCGCCGCCGCGCGTTGGCAAAACTCAAACGCAGGCGCATCACTCCACGCTCGCAACGTGATCTTCCCCTCGGAATCCGCCACCACGACCTCGAAGAACGGCTTGCCCTCGCGCGTGTCCTTGCGGTTCAGCGTGTCGAGCTGGCCATGCACGGAGGCTTCGATGCGGTTGGCGGCGGCAGCGTGCTTGAGCTGAGAAATGGTAAGTGTTTCCACGCTCTTTCATTTCGGGGCAGCGGCGATGGTGTCCAGTATGAAAATACTTTTTCATTCAACGCCACCCACACTGCGCTGTCTGAAAATGCCCGCACTTTTTGAACCGCCACTTGCCAACTTTTCCGCGCCTGCTAAAGCTCCGCGCTCCGCTGATAGTGCAGGCTGCCGCTGACTTTGTTGGCGTCGGGAAAAGTGCGGGCTGCTATTTAAAAACAAAGCTCTCTCGACATGATCGAAGTCAAACAACTCACCAAGAAATACGGCTCTTTCACCGCTGTGAAAGACATCAGCTTTTCCGTGGCCAAGGGCGAAATCGTCGGTTTCCTCGGGCCAAATGGCGCGGGCAAAAGCACCACGATGAAGATCCTCACCGGCTTCCTCCCGCCCAGCTCCGGCTCAGCGAGTATCGCGGGCTTCGATGTCTTTAACGACAGCCTCCGCGCCCGCAGCCGCATCGGCTACCTGCCCGAGAATACGCCGCTCTACACCGATATGCGCGTGGGCGAATACCTCCGCTACCGCGCCGCGCTCAAAGGCGTAGCGATGGGCAAAGTGCGCGACGCCGTGAGCGATGTGCTGGCGCAATGCCAGATCGCTGACCGCGAGAAACAGATCATCGGCAGCCTCTCGAAAGGCTACCGCCAGCGCGTGGGCCTCGCAGACGCACTCGTGCATGATCCCGATCTCCTCATCCTCGACGAGCCGACCATCGGCCTCGATCCGAACCAAATCCGCACCGTCCGCGAACTCATCAAGAGCCTCGCGGAAAAGCGCACCGTGCTCATCAGCACGCACATTTTGCCGGAAGTGGAGATGATGTGCTCGCGAGTTATCGTCATCCATCGCGGGCAAATCCGCGCGAGCGATACGGCGGCGAATTTGATGAAAAACCATCGCTCCGTGGGCGAGCTTTCGCTGGAGGCCAAAGCCCCCGCGCAAGACGCCAACGAAGCGCTCAGCAAGATCGCTGGGGTAAAAGACGTGAGCAGCGAGGCGGCTGGGGAGTGGACGAGTTTCACCCTTCGCCTTGATGCCAACGCCACCCCCGGCGAAGAAATCCTAAAGCTCGCCGCCGAGCGCCAATGGCCCGTGCGCGAGCTACACCAAAAACGCGCCACGCTCGAAGATGTCTTCGCCGAGCTGACGATGTCCGACCACTAACACCCACTCTTTTTCCAAACCGCATGAGAACTTTCCTCGTCCAACTGCTGCGCGAAGTCCGCAGTATTTTTTACACCCCGGTCGCCTACGTGGTGATGGCCATGTTTGCCGCGCTGATGGGTTTTAATTTCCAAACAGCGTTCACCGTTTTGAACCAGCAGCCGTCCGACGTGACGATCATCGAGACGACGTTTGTGAATGTGATCTTCATCTTCGTCTTCGCGATCACCACCTCGCTCATCACGATGCGCGCGTTCTCGGAGGAGTTCCGAATGGGCACCATCGAAATGCTCACCACTGCACCCGTCACGGATTGGCAGGTCGTGCTCGCGAAGTTTTTTGGCGCGCTGCTTTTCTACATTGTCCTCTTCATCCCCACGGTGGCCTTCTTCGCCATCTTCCACTACGTGAGCGGCGGAGCGCCTGTGGCAAAGAGCGTGGAGGCCATCGGCAGCACTTACCTCATCCTCATCCTCATCGGGATGCTCTTCATCAGCATCGGGATTTTTGCGAGCGTGCTCGTGCGCGATCAGGTGAACGCGGCGGTCATCAGCATCAGCGTCACCATCGTCTATCTGTGGCTCCCGCTCATGCTGGCGCGGCTGCTGAATATGACCGATCCGCGCGTCACTGCTGCGACGGAATTTGTCAGCCCGATTGCCCATCTCTCGGACTTCACCAAGGGGCTCGTGGATTCGCGGCGGATCGTCTGGTATGTCTCCGTCACCACCGTTTTCCTCGTGCTCACGCACCACGTCTTCCACAGCCGGAAGCTGAAATCTTAATTTTACTCACGAAGTTTTATGGATACGCCAAAGACTCAAAAAACCGTCCGCGTCGGGCGGATCGAAATTGCCGCGAATGTAGTCGTTCAATTGATCCTCCTGTTCGTTCTCGTGGCTTTTGTGAACTACCTCAGCAGCCGCCATTACGTCCGCTGGGATGTGAGCCGTGGAAAAAATCTCGTGCTCAGTTCGCAGACGAAAGCCGTGCTCGAAACGCTGCAAAAGCCCGTGCAAGCCATCGTGATGTTTGCCGCCACGGGCGAGGCGGAGAATGAAGCGCGACTGCTTTTGCGGGAGTATGAATTTACCTCAAAAGGGAAGCTGACGGTGGAGGAAGTGGATCCCTATGCGAACCTCACGCGGGCAAAGGAGCTGCAAAACCAATACAAGTTTGGCGCGGATGAAAACGTGATCATTTTGACCTACGACGGGCGGAATAAATTCGTGAACAGCTTCGACATGGCGGAGTTTGAGAAGCTGGATCAGATGCAGATGATGATGCAGCGCCGAGCGCCGGAGATGCTCTCTTTCAAAGGCGAACAGGTGCTCACGGGCGCGCTGCTGGAGATCATCGAGCCGAAGCAGAACAAGGTGTATTTCACCACGGGCCACGGCGAATACGAGTTGGCTGGGAAGCAAGTCACGATGCTCAAGGAGATGCTGGCGCGGCAGAATTTGCAGATGGAATCGCTGAAGCTTGCAGACGTGGAGGCGGTGCCTGCGGATGCGAGTCTCGTCTTTGTCTTCGGGCCCAAATACGACTTCTCCGAGCGCGATCAAAAGCTGCTCACGGAATACTGGCAGAAGAAAGGGCGGCTCTTTGTGGCGACGGGCACGACGAAGGGGAAGACGACGAATTTCAACGAGTGGTTGACGAAACGCGGAGTGCATCCGCAGGACGACCACATCCTGCGCGTGGTAAATGTCGGCGGACTGACAGGACTCGTGCCGCTGGAGGGAGTGGTCGCGCGCGGCTCGCAGATCACGAAAGAGATTGAGGGTGTCTCGAATGAGATGTTTGGCCCCACGCAGTCGCTCTTTTTAGACCGGGCAAAAGAAGAGACGGGGCAGACGAAATTCACGGAGCTGATGGCGGCACCGAGGGAATTTTGGGGCGAGACGGAATACGATAGCACGCAGACTGCGGTGCCGATGTTTGACCCGAAGAAAGATCACGCTGCGCCGCTCACCATCGGCGTCGCCGTGGAGCAGGGAGCCTCGAAGGACCGCAATGTGAAGTTAGAGACGCCGCGCATGGTGGTCTTTGGCAACGGCGACTTCCTGACGAACGATGGCCTGCGCATGGGGCCTGTGGCACTCGACCTCTCGCTGAACGCGGTGAACTGGCTGCTGAACCGCGAAAACCTCATCAGCCTCCCGCCGAAGGTGAAAGAAAAAATCAGCCTCTCCCTCAGCCAAGAGCAGATTGGCGCGATGCGCGCGTGGGTGGCGTTTTACATCCCGCTCATCATCGCCGTCATCGGCCTCTTTCACCTCTCGTGGCGGTATGGGAAAAACCTTTTCTCGCTCATCATCTGGCTCGCCAGCATCTACCTCATCGCTGTCGTGCTGTGGTATCTTGTGGAGATTTCGCTCGGCATTGAGGGGGCAAAAATGCCGCCGAAATCTGTGCTCATCTCCATCGCCGTTGCACTGGCTTTCGGCATCGCCGCTGCCGTCGCGAATCGCGCCGAGCAAAAGCAACGCGCTGCGAGCGCGAAGTAACCACACCGCTTTTTGAAGATGAACGAGCTGCTGGAGAAAGGCGAAAAGTGCGCCGTAGAAGCGACGCCCTCGTCGCTCGGAGTGGACGCGACGCCCCGTCGCGTAAAGGCGCGGCAACTCCGCTTTGCGGCATCCCGCGACGGGGGCGTCGCGGCAACACTAAGCGACGGGGGCGTCGCTTCTACGCGGGGGCTTTCATTTCAAATAACGTCCATTTTTTCGCACTATGAAAACTCGTAATACTGTCTTACTCCTCCTGCTCTGCATCGGCGCTTTCGCCTACATCCGCTGGGTGGATAGCAAGCAGCTCTCTACGGACGAGCGGCGGGAAAAAGAGGGCAAGGTGGTGGAGGTGGATCGCGACGACATCCAGGGCATCACGATCCGCAATAGCGAGGGGACGATCGTGATGAAGAAGCGCGAGAGCGGCTGGTTCATCGAATCGCCGGTGCAAGATCGCGCGGAGGAGATGGCGTTGACGACGCTCTTTACCACGCTGGAGACGCTGAGCGCGTCGCGTGTGCCGCTGGCGAAAGATGCGAAGGATTCGCTGAAGGAATTTGGGCTCACACGCGGCGAGGCGAGCTTAAAGATCGAGGGGAAGAAAGCGGTGGAGATTTTGCTGGGGAAAGAAACGGCTATCGAGGGCAAGGTGTATCTACGGCTGGACGGCGCGGACACGGTTTACGTGGTGGGTAAGGGGCTGCGGGATAATGTGACCAAGGGGCTGAAAGAATGGCGCAGCCGGAAGTTGAGCGACGTGACGGCTTCGCAGGTGACGCGGGCGGTGCTCAAGACGGCGAAGGGCGAGATCGAGCTGGAGAAGAAGGGGCTGAATTGGAATTTCGTGCGGCCATTCAAGGCGCGCGGCGACAATCAGAAGATTGCCGACCTCATCTCGAATGTGGTGAACGCGCGTATCGAGGATTTCATCGCCGACTCGAAAGATCTCGCCGCTCTCGGGCTGAACGAGCCTCGCGCGATGCTCACACTTTCCGCCGAAGGCGTGAAGGAACCCGTAGTGCTCCAGCTCGGCGCGGCGGTGCAAAAAGCGCCCGTGGGCGACAAGCCGGAAGACCCCGCCGCGAAGCCCGCGCCTACGCACGCTTACGTGAAACTGAGCACGCGCGACAGCGTGGTGACGGTGCCAGTGGCGATGGAAAAGCTCATCAACACGCAGCCGAATGATCTGCGCGACCAGAGCCTCGTGCGCGTGCAGAGCGACATGGTGGATCGCATCGCCATCGAAGCACCCGGCAAAGAAAAAATCGTGCTCGCGCGGAAGGGCGAGGAGTGGGTGCGCAAGCTCGGTGGCAAAGCCGAGATGCCCGCCAACGCCAGCGCGGCAAACAAGCTATTGAACGATCTCGTGAATACGAAGATCGCGCGGCAAGTGGCGGATATGGCGAGTGATTTGAAGGGCTTCGGCCTCGATGCGCCGCAAGCGACGATCACGCTTTCGAGCTATTCGACCGAGGGCACGCCGGAGACGAAACCGGGCGAGCAGGCGCTGGCAAAAGTGATGCTCGGGCGCTTCGAGGGCGACGCGGGATATGCGAAGCTGGACGACGAGCCTTTCATCGTATCCGTGCCAGCCAGCCTGCTCGCGGGCGTTTGGTCTGACCCGCTGCAATGGCAGGATCTCACGGTGCTCGATTTAAAAAAGGACGCGATCACTGCGCTCGAAATCGCCCGCATCGGCCAGCCCACGTTGAGCTATACACTGGATAAACAGAAAGGCTGGGCGCTCGCAAAAGGCGATGGCGTGGTGAGCACCGCCGCTGCGCAATCGCTCGTGAATACGCTCAACGCCCTCCGCGCCGTGCGCTGGCTCGGAGCGACGAACGCCGCCGCGCAAGGGCTAGACAAGCCGAACCTCGTCCTCACTTTCACCCAAGCCGATGGCAAACACGGCAAGCTCTCCATCGGCAGCAATACGCCGGAGGAAATGTGGCACGCGACGCTGGAGGGAAAAACGGGGACTTTCCTCGTGAGCAAGCCCGACTTTGACGCGCTCAATAGTGCGCTGATCGAGACGGCGAAGCCTGCTGCGGCCAAGCCCGCCGAGGCTCCCGCTGCACCAGCGAAACCGGCGGGGAAGCCGCAGTAAGAACCTTTTTTTGATGTCCACGGAAGCGCGCTGTCACCTTGACACATCTCGGATGCTGCGGGCGAGACGCTCGCTGACCCCACAGACGGGACGCCTGTGCCACGTTCGTTCCGCGTTTTAAAATGAAAGTGCTCGTGTGGGGGATCAATTATGCGCCGGAGGTGACGGGCATCGGGCCTTGTAACGCGGCGCTGTGCGAGCACCTGCGCGCGGCAGGACACGAGGTGGAGATGGTCACGACTTTTCCGTATTATCCCGCTTGGAAAAAGAGCGCGGAGGACAGCCGCCGACTGTGGCGCACGGACTTCGTGAATGGCGTGCCGGTGCATCGCTGCTGGCACTACGTCCCGGCGCGCGTGCGGTGGTGGCGGCGCATTTTGCACGAGGTGACTTTCCTACTCACCTCGCTGCCGCGTGTGCTGCGCTGCCGCGTGCCGGACGTGATCGTAGCGGTGTCGCCGCCGCTCCTGCTCGGGCCTGGGGCTTGGCTGGCGGCGCATCTGATGGGGACGCGTTATGTCTTCCACGTGCAAGATCTCCAGCCGGATGCGGCGGTGGGACTCGGGATGCTAAGGCCGGGGCTTTTCACACGCGCGCTGTATGCCGTGGAGGCGTTTAGCTATCGCCACGCGTGGCGTGTCTCGGGCATCAGCCGGGGGATGCTCGCGGCCTTCACGGCGAAGGGCGTGCCTGCGGCGAGGCAGCTTTATTTTCCAAATGGAACGCCGCTCGCGGAGCCTTGCAAGCGCGGTGCGTTCCGAGTGCGGCATGGATTTACAGCGGGGGATTTTCTCGCCATTTACAGCGGGAATTTCGGCGTGAAGCAGGGGCTCGGCGTGCTCGTAGAAGCAGCACGCAGGCTGCTCGGCGGGCGGGTGAAAATCATCCTCTGCGGCGATGGCGTGCAACGCGAGATCATCGCGGCGCAAGCTGCCGGGCTGGCAAACGTCCACCTTCTGCCGCTGCTGCCGGAGCAGGAATATCGCGAGATGCTGGCGGATGCAGACGTGGCTATCATCACGCAAGCGGCTGGCAGTGGGCGCGCATTTTTCCCCAGCAAACTCCTGCCGACTCTCGCCGCCGCGCGCCCTGTCTTGAGCGTGGCGGATGCCGAGAGCGAGCTGGCCCGCGCGGTGGCCGAGAGCGGCTGTGGGGTGAATATTTTACCCGATCAGGTGGAAGCAGTCGCCGCCGTGCTCACGCAAATGGCGACCGATCCCGCCGCGCTGCTCGGCTACGCGCGGGCAGGACGGGCGTGGGTGCAGCAGTTTGAGCAGAGCGCGGTGCTGGGTGAGTTTGCGCGGGCGCTGGCTGTAAAGTGACACAGGCTTTCCAGCCTGTGGGCGCTACGTGGAAGCGGGGAGCATCCCGCTTTGGCGGGCGTAATTGAACACGCCGCCGGCATCAATGACTGGGCGCACTTCGCCGAGCGGTTTGAGCACGTAGGTCTTGCCGTTGGCGGTGAGCGTATCGGTATCGAGATCGAGCGTGGCGATGTCGCCAGTCTTCAAAATGTCGCAGAGGCGCTCGCTGGCATCGAAAGGATACAGCTCGCCAGTCGCCACACAGTTGCGGAAAAAAATGCGCGCAAAGCCATCGGCAATCACTGCTGCGCAGCCCGCCGCGCCCATAGCGATGGGGGCGTGTTCGCGCGAGCTACCACAACCGAAATTCTTCCCAGCGATGACGATTTTATACGGTGTCTTCGTTCCTTCCGGCACGAATTTCACGGGATACTGATCGTCGGGAAGGCCGATCAGTGCAAAGCTCCCGAGCTTTTCGTATTCGTCGGCCTTGGTCGGCACGAGCGTGAGATACTGCGCAGGGATGATCTGATCGGTGTCTATGTTATCGCGGACGACGAAGACGGGACTGGTGATAGTATTGGCCATAATAAACAGGTCGCACAGCAAAGCGGAGACGGGCGTGGAGGCAAATGGGAAAATGCAGCGATGTGGTGATTTGTTCCCTTGCTGGCGGCTATTTGGGGCAAAAAAGTGCGGCCTCCCGGAGTCGAAAGACTACCAGAAGGCCGCTGTTCCCCCCAGAACACGTATAAAATTTCGCAACCGTTTCCGGTTGCTGGATTCAGATTAGCGATCTCTTCGATTAGACACAAGAAGTATTTTAACTTTTTGTGTGTTCTGGGGTGTCTTTCGGTTTTTCGTCGTTTGGTAAGCTTTGCCTACCAAGCGATTGACACCACATGATGACTCCGAAAACAATGATGATGCTGGCGAAAATACGGGTGAGTGTGACGTCTTGTAGCTTCTTTAGCTCGTCTGCTGCGCGCCAGCCGACTGCTGCGCTGGCCATGCCGGAGACGAGGGCGACGCGCCAGAGGATGAGTCCGTTGCTCTGATTTTTGAGGGTGGTAAAGAAGGCGGTGAAAATGATGGCGGCGAGGGAGGTGGCGACTGCGGTTTTTTGCCCCATTTTTAAAAGATAGACGAAGGCGGGCACCATGACGACGCCGCCGCCGACGCCGCAGAGGGCGGCGACGACTCCGGCGATGGCTCCGATGAAAATGGCGATGAACGTTTCCATGAGGGCGCACTTTATCGCTCAAGTATGGCACGATCGGAAGCGCGAAAATGACTTTAGCTTCCCAGCCTTTGTGCGAGGCAGTGCGAGGTGGACGATTTTTGCCGTGAACGCCTACTTGCGAAGCTGGCGCTCGGCTTCCAGCCAGTCGCTCTGCGGGTCGCCGGGGAGGTCGTCGGCGAGGCGGTTTTGGCCGATGTAATAGGCGCGCGTCGCGACGGTCTCATGCGAGATTGCTGCGGATTTGGTGCGCGCTGGCTTGGCAGTGTCGGATGGCTTGGTCGTGCGTGTGATGACTGCGACTTTGGCTTTTGCAGCGGCTCGCGGCGCGGGTTTTACGACGGATTTAGACGCTGGCGTTGGCTTCACGGCTTTGGCGGTTACTCCTTTGGTGGTTGTGCTTTTGGTTCCCATAGATGTTTGAGTTATTTTTATAGACTCAGTGTTGCCTGTGGAGAGCCGGGAGCTGGCAGCACTGCGAGGAGACTAAGCAAAAACAGATAGGATGAGAAAGAAAAAAGACGGGGGAAATGATGCTGAAATCGCGCTTTCTTCGCGCGAGTGAGGTCAGCTTAACTTTAAATCCCGTAGTGCGTCTAAAAGCGCGTCGTGGCGCTCGGGGTGGTAGTGGTGGGTTTGAAAACCGAGCGCGTGCGCGGTGGCGATATTGGCGGCGAGATCATCAATAAAAAGCGTCGTGCTGGGCTCTAGCGCGTGGTCGCGGCAGGCGATTTCGTAGATGGCGCGGTGTGGCTTGGAGGCGCGGGCGAGGTGGCTGTAGGTGGCTCCGGTGAAGTGCTGGAAGACGGGGAAATCGCGTAAGAGTCCCTCGACATGGATGTCGTTCGTATTGCTGAGGAGGTAGAGCGGGTGACGCCCACGCAGGCGCTCGACGAGCTGGTGCATGGGCGCGTTTGCGGAAAAAATACACTGCCACGCGGCGATGAACTCGGCCTCGGTGCCGCGATATTTTAGCGCAACGAAGGCCGCGTGGAGGAAGTCGGCGCGGGGCATCTGGCCGTCTTCGTAGCGGAGCTTATCGGCGTCTATACGCTGGAGCAGCTCGCCCGCATCGGCGGCGTCGCAGAGCGGGAGGATGGCGCGGGCGGCGTGGAGGAAATCGAAATGCACGAGGACATTGCCGATGTCGAAGAGGAAGGCGCGAATCATGGCTTTCTAGCGAAGCGAATTGAGAACAAATTTCGCCGCATCGCGCGCCGCTTGGGGGCGGGAGAGCTTCGCGATGGCGGTCTGCCAGCGGTGCCAGAGCGCGTGGTGATCGGCGGTGAGCTCGGCGAGTTTTTCGATCACGGCATCGCGGGTGGGCACGACTGCACCGCAGCCGTGGCGGACGATGAGTTCGGCATTTCCCTCCTCCTGGCCGGGCACGACTTTCGTGATGAGCATGGGGATGCGCGCGGCGAGCGCTTCTTGTGTGGCGGCTCCTCCGGCTTTGCCGATGAGGACGTGGTGCGACATGAGTAGCTCGGGCATCCGGAGCGTCCAGCCGTGTAGCTCCAGCGGGCGTCCCAGCTCGCGGGCGATGCCTTCGATTTCGCGACCGAGGGCGGCGTCTTTACCCACGGTCACGGTCAATTTCACCCCCTCCAGCGCGAGGATGCTGCGGACGAGCGCTAGGGCATCCTGCTTCGCGTGGTTGATCATATACAGCACGCGCAATGGCTCGCCCGCGCTGGGTGCAGGCCGCTCGGCGCGTGCATCGGCAAAGCGCAGCGGCACGGGGAAGCCGGTGACGTGCAGCTTCTCCGCAGGCACGCGGGCCGCGCGCATCACAGCAGCGGTGTCTTCATTGGGCACGAGCCAAGTATCCGAGCCGCAGCGATGCCAGATGGAGTTCACGGTGATGCTATCGGTCACCATCGTGTGCTGCGCAAAAGGCGCGCGCTTGCCGCGAAAAATGCGGTCCAACAAGTAGCCGTAGGCGGGATAGACGGAGACGACGACGTCCGGCTTCCATTCTTCTAAAGTGCGCGCAAAAAGCCGCCGCATCGCAAAGAGCGATGGCACGCCCAACCAGCGCATGAGAGGTAGCCGATCCAGCAGCCGATACACGATGAGCCACAGCCACGGTGCGCGGTCTATGCAATCAATATAAAGCCGCTGCGAAGTCCCCTGCACCTCGCCGTAAGCCTCTAGGAAAAAATCGCGCACCTCCGCGACAGCGCCAGCCTCCGTGAGGCCAGCAGCGAGCGAGCGGGCGGCAGCATTGTGGCCTTCGCCGTAACCGGCGGTGAGAATAAGAACGCGCTTCAAGGGCAGTGTGGATGGCGAATAGTGGATAAAAGCCACACGCAAGCGCGTGAGCCATCAACAATCAACCATCATTCACCCACTCGCTCATAACGTATTTTTTCCTAAAAACGCGCGTGCAATCCAAACGGGAGGGCATAGTTTCTCGCGACCCGCTTTTACCTATGAAAAAGAAACACGCTTTCACCCTTATCGAACTTCTCGTCGTCATCTCGATCATCGCCATTCTCGTGGCCATGCTCGCACCGACCCTCGCCTCTGTGATGGAAAAGGGCCGCGCCCGCGACTGTCTAAACAACCTCCGGACCCTCGGCCTCGGCATCACTTCCTTTCAGGCTGACAGCAAAGATACGATGTTTGCCAAAGACGCCACGGGCGAAGAAGTCTGGCCCAAATTGCTCCACAGAAACTACGTGAAAGACTGGAAGTCCTTCCGTTCGGTTTTCGATAAAGTCACCCCCTCCCGCAGGAATACTCAGGACGAGCCAGTGCCCATCAGCTACGGCCTCAACAGCCAGATCTTCGACACCTTCGCTGGCAAATGGAACACTCCCATCTCCTCACTCATCATGGCCGCACCCGCTATAGATACTTCATCCGCAGAGACCGTCGCCTTTAAATCCGACGCCTTCTCCACCAACAACGTTATGCTCCTCAACGCTGGCACAGGCGGCAACTACGGCACCCACAGCAAACGCAGCCTCATCAACGTGCTTTACGCCGACGGACACGTGGCTGAACAGGAATATACAAAATACTCCGACATCGCCACCGAGAGAGGCAAAGCGCAGTGGGATCCCTTCTACGAAAAAGCGGATCAGCAACAGCAGTAGGCGCTGTTTGAGAGAGGGCTAAACGCTCGCCTCATGCAAAGGCACAGTCTACATCTAGCGCCACGTTTAGCAGCTTCAGGTATTTCGCCCGCGAGAGTTCGTAGCAGCCGAAATTGCGCAAGTGCGCCGTCGTCCACTGCGTATCGAGCAGGTGAAATTTCCGCGCGCGCAACCGCATCACCAGCGCGTGCAGTGCGACCTTCGAGGCATCCGTGGCGGTGTGAAACATACTCTCCCCAAAGAACGCCCCACCGAGCGCCACGCCGTAGAGCCCACCGACGAGCGCGTCGCCCAGCCATGCCTCCACCGAGTGTGCGTAGCCGAGCCGATGCAGCTCACCATAACTCGCCAGGACTTCCTCGTTGATCCACGTCTCCTCGCGCTTTCCACACGCACGCATCACAGCCTCGAACTGTGTGCTGATGCGGATTTCAAAGTGGTTCTTCTTCAGCGTGCGAGCCAGTCCGTGCGGGATGTGAAAGCGATCATCCAGCGGGATCAGCCCGCGCGGATTTGGCGAAAACCACTCGATCTCACCGCTCGGCGCGGCCATCGGAAAGGCACCACTGCGATACGCATAAAGAAGCAGATCTACGGGAATCATCGTCCTTATGTCTCCTGCAAAGTGAGCGCGTTTTGCCGGAGTTGATCGCTCCACTTGCCGAGGAAAATGAGCGCGGCGAGCGTGTCCGCGAGTTGCTCGGACACGGCACCCGTAATCGCTATGATGGCGGCGGTGTGGCGGGCGGCGAGTTGCGCGGCAAGCGCGGCGGCGCGCGTTTGTAGAGCGATGCGAGCGGGCGCGAGCAGGGCGCGAGCGAGGGGCGAAGTGGCGGCATTTTGGCGCGCGCGGAATTGCTGCACGCCTTGCTGGAGCGCGCCGATTTCCATGAAAAGATCGGCGAGAGCGGCGGGCGGCTGCGCGCTTTGAACGAGCACGCCGGGGTGCGTGATCTCTAGGTAATGGCGGAGCCGCGCGGCGGGATCGCGCAGGGTCTGCCACGCGGCATTCAGCTCGGTGAAAGCAGCGGTGGAGCCGCTCGCGGCATCCGGGTGACGCTCGGCGCTGAGGCGGTGGAAGCGTTCGCGCAGCACCTCCGCATCCAGCCACGGAGCGCGTTCCAGCGCGAAGACGGCGAAGTGATCGCTCTCCATTTATGCTGCGAAACTTTCGCCGCAGGAGCAGTGGGCTTCGGCGTTGGGGTTCGTCACTTTGAAGCCACCTTTTTGCAGATCGTCCGAGAAATCGAGCACCGAGCCGCTCACGAAGAGCGCGCTCTTTGGATCAATGACCACGCGCACTTCCTGCGACATCACCATGATGTCGCGATTCGCCGGGCCATCCACGAGATCCATCTTGTATTGCAAGCCGGAGCAGCCGCCGCCGATCACCGCCACGCGGAGCGCGCCTTGCGGGCGGCCTTGTTTCGTGAGCAGCGAGGCGAGCTTCGTGCCAGCTTTGTCGGTGAGCTTCAGCA
>JAYVQK010000120.1:0-7869 GCA_043757005.1 Verrucomicrobiaceae bacterium | reverse complement strand
TCTCGTCCACATTCGCCGTCGTGCTGCCAGGAGGCACCGTCGCCGTCCAGTTGCCGCTCGCATTCGTCACGACCGTTTGGTTCACACCGAGGGAATTCGTAACGACAATATTGACGTTCGCAATGTTTGGCTCGCCCGCGTTCTGCGTGCCGTTGCCATTCGTATCCACATACAGATGACCTGTCACCGTGGCGGGGACGAAGTAACCGTCTGTTCCGCCATTCGTGCTCACATTGGCCACCGCAGTCACCGTCGTCGGATCCGTGCCCTCGGTCTGCACTGCCCCCGCTGGAAATTGCGGATCAGCCTCGCTCACATTCGCCGTCGTGCTACCGGGTGGCACGCTCGCCGTCCAGTTACCGCTCGCGTTCGTCACGACCGTTTGGTTCACACCGAGCGAGTTCGTGACGACCACGTCCACATTTGCTAGATCAGGCTCGCCAGCGTTCTGCACGCCGTTGCCATTCGTATCAATGTAGAGATGCCCAGTCACGGTCGCAGGGATGAGATAGCCGTCCGTGCCGCCATTCGTGCTCACTCCTGCCACTGCTGTTACCGTTGTCGGATCCGTGCCCTCCGTCTGAACTGCTCCCGCTGGAAATTGCGGATCAGCTTCGCTCACATTCGCCGTCGTGCTGCCGGGTGGCACGCTCGCTGTCCAGTTGCCGCTCGCGTTCGTCACAACCGTTTGGTTCACACCCAGTGAGTTCGTAATGACTACATCCACATTCGCCAAATCAGGCTCGCCAGCGTTCTGCACTCCATTGCCATTCGTATCAATATAGAGGTGCCCAGTCACCGTCGCGGGAATAAAGTAGCCATCCGTGCCACCATTCGTGCTCACATTGGCCACCGCAGTCACCGTCGTCGGATCCGTGCCCTCGGTCTGCACTGCACCCACTGGAAATTGCGGATCGGCCTCACTCACATTCGCCGTCGTGCTACCGGGTGGCACACTCGCCGTCCAGTTGCCGCTCGCGTTCGTCACAACCGTCTGCGTCGCACCAAGGGAGTTCGTGATGACTACATCCACATTCGCCAAGTCAGGCTCGCCCGCGTTTTGCGCGCCGTTGCCGTTCGTATCAATATAGAGATGACCCGTCACCGTCGCAGGGATGAAATAACCATCATTGCCCGCGCTAACAGTGGAGTTGGCGATAGCCGTCACCGTCGTCGGATCGGTGCCCTCAATCTGAACTGCGCCTGCGGGGAATTGCGGATCAGCCTCACTCACATTCGCCGACGTAGTGCCGGGCGGGACGATGACCGTCCAGTTGCCGCTCGCATTCGTCGCCACAGTCTGCGTCGCACCGAGAGAATCGGTGATGACTACATCCACATTCGCAAGATCGGGCTCGCCAGCGTTCTGCGCGCCGTTGCCGTTCGTATCAATGTAGAGATGCCCAGTGACCGTAGATCCTGGTAGTTCGCCAAAGTTGTAGCCCGTGCCAGCGACATTAAGCCCAAGTGGGATCCCGCTAATGATGTCGGTCGCAGGGACATTCGTAGTCACGCCACCAGCAGTTCCAACCGTGTTTTTCCCATCAGCAAAACCAGAAGGCTGCGTCTCGGTGATCGTGTAGCCCGAGCCATTGCTGGGACGTAGGCCGATGAAGCTGTAGTTGCCGCTCGCATTGGTCGTCGTAGTGACGTTCACGTTGTTGCCGAGATTATCTACGCCTGTGAGGGTGAGGGTGACGTTATTGATGCCGAGTTCCGCACCATTGATCGTGCCGCTATTATCGTCATCGTTATAGACGGTGCCTGCAAGACTCGCCCCTGTCACAGTGATCGCGTAATCTTCGATTTCACCCGCATTACCCACGCCGATGGAACGTTCGTCCACCGCAGCCGTGCCCACATTATCCACCAACGCGGCGTCGCTAAGGCGCAGGCGCATGAAATTCAAACCGGGCTTTGTCGCAGCAATCGGGATCGCCGCCCAAATGAGACTCACGGTTTGTTGTGCGACATTCGTGGGGACGGAGACGCTCGTGAATTCCGAGGCTTCAAAGAGGCCGTTTTGGTTGAAATCAATCCATGCGCGAAGCGTCTGCGTCGAGCCAGTGTTGTTAAAGACGGAGACGCTATTCGTGTAGCTCGTCTGTTCGAGAGTGAGCGCCGCGAGCGCGGCGATGCCATCTTCATCGTTTGCCGAGCCCCCGTTAGAGAGATCATCGCCATCGGCGAGGGCGCTGCTAAAAGGAGAGCCCTCCGCATCTACTGTCAGTCCTAGGTGGAAATTAAAAGAAGCCGCATCCCGCGCAGGGTCGCCATTTTCATAGCTCACGGGAGCATCACCGAAATCGAGCGTATTGGAGTTAAAAGCGACGATATAGTGGGTGTCGTTAGTGCCATTGGACTTCGTCTTGTCCTTACCAGGGCCCGCGAGCGCGTTCTCAGGGGTTGCGAGTTGCGGGAGATCGGAGTGAACCGTAGTGGCGAGGTAACAGAGCCCTGTGACGTTGCTATAGCCCATGTGCCCTTGCCCAATGAGGTCACCAGTCTGCCCGAGGTAGTCATTATTAGGACCACCGATGATTGAAGCATATTCCTTCACCGTGAGGTCAGCGGAGTAGGTCGTGAGGAAAATATCTAAGGAACCACCAAGGGTGCCATCGTAGTAACCGCTTCCAGGCGTTGTATTCAGCAAAGGGAAAGTGCCACCCGCTGTGGTGCCATAGACGAGGATTCTATTCGCACGAGTATCGTAAGTGATACCGCCCACATTATCCTCCGCATTACCACCGATGTAGGTGCTCTGGAATCCCGTGCCGAGGCTGCCATTAAGAGCGATGCGCGTGGCGAAGACATCGAAAGCACCACCTGCATTGGCTAATTGCGCACCACCAGCAGTCGCGGGAAAATCAACAGACGCAGTATTGCCGGCGACGTAGAAATACGTATTCGTCGCTACAATCAGCGATGCGGTGGTATTACTCGCAACGAGACCTTCATTCCCGCTCCCGCCTAGAAAAGAAAACACATCGAATGTCGCTGGCACCGTCGCCTGCTCGTTCAGAACACCCACTAGCAACTCAGTCGTAGCCGCCGCACCCGGCGTGGAGTCCACTGCATTAACGAGCGCGGGATAGTTCGCCCCCAGAAGCGTATTCGTAGTAAAAACTAGCTTGGCATGATCGGGAGTCAGTGCAATTGCAGTGAAGTATTCTGCGCTATCGCCACCAATATAAGTGCCCCAATCGGGCGTCGGCACACCTACTACCAGTGTGTAGCGGATAATGAAGCCCTCGGTCGCACCCGCAAAGGTCGTGTCCGGCCCAATAGAGGCCACGCCTGCGAGAGCAGCGTTCACTCGGCCTGATGCGTAAAACGTGTTGTTATCCAAGATCGCCACTGAATTGAGCATATCTACATTGATAGGCTCCGCCGAATAGGAGCGGCTCGCAAGATCGGCGGAATAAATCTGAATCCGTCCTGAACTCCATGGCAGGAGCACGCGTCCGTCTGGAAACAACTCAAGATCCGATGGCTCCTCCGCGATGGCTTGATTCGACACACCGCCCGTCGAAGCCGTGATCCCCGTGCTCGTCCAAGCCGTGATACGCGTGCCCGCAGTATTTAGCCGGTAAACGTAGGCTTGGTTGGCGACAGTGCCTTGCGAAAATCCAGCGTTCACTTCCATGTAGTTGCCAGCGGAACCGGGGCCAAATGTTGCATTGGTAACGGTCTCACCGATCCATCCACTCACATACACACCTGTGTTATTCACGTTGATCGCGAAAACATACGAATCGAACGGCGTCGTCGAATCATTCAGATCGAAGTAAGTGCTCCATGCGATATTCGGATCAATCACCAGCGGCTGATCCCGCACGATGTCCCCCGCCAGTGCATAACGGAGTTCCCCAGCCCGGTCACCAGCAACCATCGCCGCTGCGACCGCGCGCTTTTCTCCGCCGATGACCTGATAGACCTCTGGCATCTTCATTGCCAGACTCTGGAAACGCAGCGCCAACTCCGCCGACCCATCTTCGTGGAAAGTAACGCCATCCTGCCCCGTCGCAGCGATGCGGATCTTCTCATAGTCCTGCGCGCGCGCCACGATCCAATCAAACTCCAACACACCCTTGCCAGCCGAGTAGAGCCGCAAATCCACGCCGGTATAGACATCGCGCAGCGTGATCTCAGTAAAAAGATCCGGCTTTAGCGCGCCGCCGTCTGCCTTTTGGTAGCTCCCCGTCACCTCCGAGCTGCCGCCCGGCACGATTTGCCAATGGCTATCCGAACCCGGGAAAGTCATATCCACGATGTGCTGGCCGACTTCATTCGTGGCAGGGTTCACCTGATTCGAGGCGATGCGGAGATGGTCGTCATACACGAGCATCGCGCCAAATTTCGTCTTAAACCCATAGCGCACATCCTTCGCAAATTGCCCCGCGTTCTTCTCAAAGAAAATCTTCGCGCTCGAATCCCGCACGATTCCATTGATTGTCTCACGCTGTTCCTTGCTCAATTCCCCGCCGCGCTGCGGCACCGGGTTATTCGCGTGGAGCGCAGACGGCGAGAAGCCGCCGAGTGCTTGGGTAAAAATGAGAAGCGTCGCTAAAAGGCGTGTTTTCATAAGGAAAGAGAAAGTTGTGTGAAAAGTGAAGGGCTTGGGCGGGATTTGTTAGTTAAAGATCAGCGTCGCGCCATCCGTGCAGCAGTCTGTATTCTTTACAGCCGTGGCTGAGAGCACATTCATATTTACCCGCGTCCGTTCCAACCGCGATTTAAAGCTCTCGGAGCTCAACACCATCGGCCACGGAGTGCGATGCACTGGGGCGTAAAAGCCTGGAGGATTCTCGGCAACGGGAAGATTCGGCTCCATTGGCGGGCCAGATTTCCCATCGCTCATCGGCATCACGCCTTTGCCGTCCCGCATCGTCTTGCCATCGCTGTGACGCGCTTTTGCATCCGTATCAGTCTTCACGATCACCGCCGCCGGGGCACCGAGCGTCATCTCCCAGCGCACTCCCGCACGCCATTCCTGGCCGACTGGGCCTGCATCTTGGTGCCATTCTGCGTCTGCGACGAAATGCTCACCCACTCGCAATTCCGCCCGCGCCTTTAAGCCCGAAAACTCCTCCGCCGCGCTATCGCCACCGATCTGGTAGTAGCCCACCGCCACGCGCGGATCGAGGAAGACTGGCCCCTGCCGCAGTGCGTATTCCAGCTCCACTTCCCAGCTCCACGCCCCGGTGTGCTTCTGCGTCGTCGTCTCCAGCCAATCCCGGCTCGTCGTCGTCTGCACGAGTCGCCCCTGATTATCCGTCGCGGTGATGATCTCATTTTCCCGCCGCACGCGGCTCTGCGTATCCACCGTGCTATGATCGCCAATCGGCAAGTAAGCGTTCCCCCGCAAAGTCCAGCGCCCACGCGCCACTTCGCCACCCAGCCCGATCTGCGAATACGAGAAGCCATTCTCATTCTTCATCGCATCATAAAAAACATTTACCCCCGCATACGTCCCCGAATTCCCGATCATCCGCCGATACGCCAGCCCCGCGCTCACTATCCCAAAGCCCCCATCCCCCAGCATCCCAGAAAACTGCGGCATCAACAGCGAGCGCTCACTGAGCATGATCGGCTTCGCGATGCGCAGCCCAAACGCCGTCACATCCGAAGTCGCATCCATGGTGAGCGCCAGCGAAGTCGCTCCAAACCGCTCCCCCGCTTGCGCCGCCGAGCCAAAGCCCACCAGCCCGCCACACACCGAAAGCAATGAGGCGACAACGCCCCAGCACGCGGCGGGTGTGAGACTCGGAGTTAAAGCTACAGGCTGTTCCGCGCAGTTTTTATGAGAAGGCATAAGAAGGGATAGATGAATTTTTTGATTTGATTTCGTTGTCTTGGAGAATGTTGAGCGCGGAGGGAAAGCTACGCGGAGAGTTCGAAGCAAGAGTTTTAATCTAAAGCAGTCAAAAAACATCAGAGCAGTTACTTTTGAGGCCACAGGCTTTGTTATAGGGCACTCCCGAAAACTCAGGCAGAAGGGACTTCTGAAGACGCCAAGTCTTTTCCGTCCTTCTTGTCCCTCGAAAACTCGACTTGGAGCGCAACGCGTGAAGGCGCTGTGTGCTCGCTTCAATTAGATTTTACGGGAGTGGCCATTACTTCGCGGGCTCAGGCGCTGGCTCCGCTGGCTTTGGAGCTTCTGGGGCTGGCGCAGCGGGCACTGGGGTGATCGTGATTGGCGGCGCACCCGGCGTCACCACTGCTTTCGGTGCAACTGGCGCTGGCGGCGCTGGCGGGGCGGGGCGGGGACTGCCGCCGGTCACGCGGCCTTTGGGATTATTCAGTGCTTCGAGGATGCCGGCGGCTTCTTTTTCGTAAGGGCTATTGGCGAATTGCTGTTGGAGCGCGCCGAGCACTCGGCGGATCTCTTCGGGCTTGTCTTGACCTTTGAAAATACGGGCCTGCCCGAGCATGGCTTGCGGCGCGTAGGCACTCGCGGGATGGCCGGAAATGATGCTCTGATATGTGGCCGCAGCTTCGTCCAGCTTGCCGGCAAATTCCAGCGTCGTGCCGAGGCTAAAAAGCGCGCCGACGTGTAATGGGTGGTCCACATTTTTGTCGGCAAATTCCTTCAACACCTTCGCCGAGTCGTCAAATTTCCCCGCCTCGCGCAACTGCGCGCCGAGCAAGATTTGCGCGCTCCCGGCGGAGGGCGTGCCAGCCCAATCCGCGATCACTTTCCGCAGCTCATCATCCGCCTTCGCGGAGGCGAGTGCGCCTTCGGAACCCGCACGTTTCCTCATTTCCAGCACTTGCCACACGGCCCAGCCTGCGATGGCGAGGAGCGTGAAAGTGATGAGCTTCATCACGGTCGAACGGTATTGGATCCAGAACGCGAGTAGGTCGAACTCTTGTGGCGGCGCAGGCGTGAGCGGCACAGCTTTTCCGGTGAGTTTGACAGGCGTTTGATCGTTACGATCCGATGTGGGTTCCGACATAAGGGCGCGGAAAGTTTCAAACCTACGCCTAAAACGCAAGCGCGACGTTTAAGGAACTCGATGTGCCCGCGCTTTCCACACCCAGCCTTTTCACGCACGGCGTCTCCGGGAGTGCTCTTTTTTTAAAATACCACCCTCTCTTTTTCTGTCGTCTTGACGCCTGCCTCCCCTGCCCTACCGTGCGCCTCTTACGCAGGGGAGCCACTGGCTGAGAGGCGTGCAGCGATGCACGCGACCCTCTGAACTTGATACGGGTCATGCCGTCGCAGGGAGCGGAGATTTCTCGACGGCGGTGCGCTCTTTCTGCGCGCCGTCGTTTCTTTTTTTGAAAAATCGCGAGCATCCATCATCTATCAACTCTCATCCATCAACTAACGTGATCGCCACCAAAGACTCCATCGAACCACACAGCCGCGAGCAACTCCCGAACAGCAAACGCATCTACGTGGAGGGCACTCTCCCCGGCGTGCGCGTGCCCATGCGGGAGATCACACTTTCCCCCACGAAAAGCATGAGCGGCGCGGTGGAAGTGAACGAGCCCGTGCGCGTGTATGATTGCAGCGGGCCGTGGGGCGACCCTGAGTTCGACGGCACTTCCGACGAGGGCCTGCCCGCGCTGCGCGCTGAATGGGTGCGCCGCCGTGGGGATGTGGCGGAATACGACGGGCGCGAAGTGCTGCCGCAGGACAACGGCTATCTCTCCGGCAAGCACGCGGAATTTGCCAGCAACGCCGAACGCAATCGCCTCGTGGAATTCCCCGGCCTCGAAGGCCAGCGCCGCCGCCCGCTCCGCGCCAGCGCGGGGCACCCCGTCACGCAGCTCTGGTATGCAAAGCAGGGCATCTTCACGCCCGAGATGGAGTTCATCGCCATCCGCGAGAATCTCCGCCGCGCGAAGTTGAGCGACATG
>JAYVQK010000119.1:0-29255 GCA_043757005.1 Verrucomicrobiaceae bacterium | reverse complement strand
CCTCGCATCCCGCCGCCCAAGCCTTGTGCGCCCCGATGCAAACCTGGCATCCCGCCGCCCAAGCCTTGTGCGCCCCGATGCAAACATTGCATCCCGCCGCCCAAGCCTTGTGCGCCGCAATGCAAACATTGCATCTCGCCGCACAAGCCTTGTGCGCTCCGATGCAAACATTGCATCCCGCCACACAAGCCTTGTCTGCCCCCATGCAAACATTGTATTCACGCTGCCATCAGAGAAATCTCCCAAAACCACCCCTCCGCCCGACGCCCCGAGCCCACGCGCCAAGCAGGTCGCCATCTCAGAAAGCAGCGCACGTTTCATGGAACGTGAAAAATAGGAAAGATATCCCCCGAGGCAAGCACTTTCCACGCTTTTTTCCCCCGCCCTATTCGCACGAGCAAACCTTGCCTATCCGGCTTCGTAACAAGAGAGGACTACGGGGTGCGCCAGCTTTTGGAGTGCGCCAGTCCCTTGGCGCTTTCGGCCCTCAATCGCGAGTAATGGTATAGTTTGGATTTAAACCACGAAGAGCACGAAGAGCACGAAGGAAATATCTGGGGTTGAGTGCCCTTTCATCCCTCCTCTTCGTGTCTTTCGTGCCCTTCGTGCCCTTCGTGGTTCAAAATAGACCACTAATAGAAACGGCGATGGAATCTCCCGTAAATCCTGCCAATCCCGATCATCCTGTCTCTCCTTTTTTAAGACAGGATTTTACGGGATTCTTAGGATTTACGGGATGAGGCATCGTCGCTCCGTGCGATGCTCCGCCCTAACGTCTGGCGCTGCTTTTTTTTTAAAAACACACGTTCGTGCAGCGCGCAGTTGCGGTGTGTGGGGGGGCCGGTGTATCTGCATGCTCCGCAAAACAACATGAGCACTCTTTTCGCCCACGAAACTCTCACTCGCACCACCAATAGCGCCGCTGCCGAACTGCCCACGGAACGCAAGGCGCTGACTAAAAAGGAGACCGCCGCCGATCACCCGACGTGGTGCCCGGGGTGCGGCGATTTCAGTGTGTTGGCGCTGTATTACAAGCTCATCGAAAAGCGTAAGATGGAGCATGAAAAGATCACGACGGTCGCGGGCATCGGCTGCTCTTCGCGGTTCCCGTATTTTGTGCAGGCGCACGGCGCTCATTTCATCCACGGGCGGGCGCTTCCTTTTGCCAGCGGCATTTCGCTGTCGCGGCCGGATCTTCATGTGTTCGTTTTTGGTGGCGATGGGGATGCCTTTTCCATCGGCGGGAATCACTTCAATCACACGGCGCGTAAGAACGTGAAGCTGACGTATGTGGTGATGGATAATTTCGTGTATGGGCTCACGAAAAAGCAGACTTCGCCGACGTCGCCGTTGGGCTTTAAATCGAAGACGGATACGTGGGGTTCGATGGATCGCCCGATCAATCCCATGAAGCAGGCGATTGCGGCGGGCGCTACGTTTGTGGCGCGCGCGACGGCGACGAATCTGCCGCATTTGCTGGGGCTCATGGAGCAGGCGATGGATCACGACGGGTTCTCTTTCATCGAGTGTCTCTCAGAGTGCATCGAGTTTTTCCCCGGCGCTTTTAATGCGGCGAATCCGCGCAAGGGCGGTGCGTTTAATGAGGTGCCGAAGGAGCACGATGTGACGGATGAATACGCGGCCTATAAGATGGCGGATGTGGAGTGGCCGGGGATGTTTGGCCTCTTCTACAAAGTGAATCGCCCGACAAAGAACGCGAACGAGGCAAAGATCATCGCCGACCATCGCGCTAAGGTGGGGGATGCGGAGGACTGGCAGATCCTGCAAAAGAGCTTTGATCGGATGAAGTAGGCGGGGGGCTTTAGAAAACATGAGCAATCGTATAGGTCTCCTCGCGGGGGGGAATTGGATCGTGGACGCGGTGAAGATGGTGGATGTGTGGCCGCAGCAGGATGCGCTCGCCAACATCCTCTCCACGTCGCGGGGCACTGGCGGCTCGCCTTTTAATATACTGGTAGATGTGGCGATCCTCGGTGCAGATTTCCCGCTGCTTGCGGCGGGGCTCGTGGGGGACGATGAGCATGGCAAATGGATCGAGAGTGTGTGCCGGAGCCACCGGATCGAGACTACGGCGCTGCTGCGCTCGGCGACTGCGCCGACGAGCTTCACTGATGTGATGACGGTGCAGGGCACGGGCCGGCGGACGTTCTTCCACGCGCGCGGTGCGAATGCGCAACTCGGGCCGGAGCATTTCGACTTTAGCAAAACGAACGCGCGCATTTTCCACCTCGGCTACCTTCTGCTGCTGGATCGCATGGACGGCCCGAGCGCCACGCACGGCACGGTCGCGGCGGAGGTGCTGGCAAGCGCGCAGGCGGCGGGGCTGAGGACGAGTATTGATTGTGTAAGCGAGGACAGCGACCGCTTTGCGCGCATCGTCCTGCCCACGCTGCGGTATGTGGACGTGTGCATCATGAATGAATTTGAGGCCGGGCGCGTGACGGGCCGCAAGGTGCGCGACGACGACACGCTCAACCGAGCAGAGCTGCGCGCGGCCATGCAATCGCTGCTGGATGCAGGCGTGCGCGAACGAGTAGTCGTGCATTTCCCCGAAGGCGGAGTGGCGCTCGGGCGGGATGGAAATTGGGACGAGCACAGCTCGGTGGCACTGCCCGCAAGCGGCTACATCGTAGGAGCCGCCGGAGCGGGCGATGCTTTTGCCGCTGGCGTGCTGCTGGGTTGGCACGAGGGCCTGCCCGTGCGCGAACAACTCCGCTACGGAGTCTGCGCCGCCGCCGCGAATCTCCGCGATGAAACTTGCACCGGTGGCCTCGCGCCGCTGGCCGAGTGCCTCGCGCTGGGTGAGCGATACGGCTATCGGGCGTAAGGGGGCGGGCGTTTGCGAAGACGCTGACTAAACTGAACGGGGTCGCTAAAGCAGCGCAGCCCTTACGGCTCGTTCACTTCCAGAGCGCGGAGGACAGGGTCGTTATCGTCCAGGTAGGCGTCGCGGTAGAGCTTGCCGTTGACGAAGTCGGCGTTTTCATCCGCGCGTCCGTAGGTGCTCTTTTGGTTGGCGGTCTGCCCGGTTTCGTTGCAGACGAAAAAGCCTTTGCCGGGGATGGTGACGATGCCGCTGAGGGCTCCGAGACGATTGTTGCCGGTGGGGGCGAGTTCGAGTTCGTCCCACGGGATGGAGAGGTTGCCGATGAGCTTCATGGTGTCGGCTTCCATGATGGATACGACGCGCTCGATGCCGCGTGTGATGTAGGTGCGGTTGCCTTCAAATGCGATGTCCATCGGGCTGCTGATGTCGGATTTGTCCACTTGTTTGCCGTCTTTGCTCACGCGGAAAACACGCCCGCCTTCGTTGTCGGCGATCCAGATGTTGCCTCTGGGATCTACCTCCACGTTGCGGAGGCTTAGGGCTCCTTCGAGGGAGACTTGGCCCGTGCCGTCGAACCCTGCTTGGGTGGCTCCGGCGATGGTGTCGCCTTTTTCCTCTAGCACCCAGCGGACGATGCCGCCGAGCTGGCGGTCGCTGGCGTAGAGGATGAGGTCTTTGCCGTCGCGGATGACGCAGAGACCTTCGCAAAGCGGGGTCTGGATGCTGTGTTCGAGGTGTTCGAGGTTGGCGTCGTAGATGAGGATGCTGCCTTCGTCGGCGATATAGACGCGGCCTTTGTCGTCGCAGGAAATGGCCTTGCCCAGTGGGCCCGAGAGCACGCGGACGGTGGCGCGGGCGAAGTCGTCGGTGATGCCGACGGCGACCTTGCGCACTTCGCCCTGAGCGTTGCCGCCGTGGTGGTAGCCGAGGTAGATGAATTTGCCATCCGGCGAAAGCGCAATGCCGCGATTGCGGCGAGGCCAGACTTTCTGGGAGTGGCCAAAGATGGGCTGGCTGTTATCCACGAGGTATTGGACGGTCCACTTGAAAGTATCACCTGCCCAAGAGGTAATGGCTCCTAGAAGCAAGCAAGTGAGTGCGAGTGAAGTGTTGAGGAGGCGGCGGTGCTGAGATGGATGCGGGTGCATCAGAATACTTTAGGTTAAAGACTAGATGTGTGTTTGTGCGAAAAGTGTGAGTTCGGCGCAGCGTTGTCAACGTATCAACCCATCCAATTTGAAAAATACGATTATCTTATTTTTAAGAGACGCCGCCACCAAGGGGGTGCGGCATCGGTGTGCGAAGCGAGGAGATTGGCGAGGGTGGCGCTGGTTTGGGCTACGGCGAATTTCTCTTCTGCGCGGCGGCGTCCGCTTTTCCCCATCTGCTCGGCGAGCGCGGCATCGGCGAGGAAAAGGGCGAGCGCGTCGGCAAAGGCGGGCGCGTCTTGTTCGGCGACGAGGTGGCCAGTCTCGCCCTCCACCACCATCTCGGGGATGCCGGCGACGCGTGTGGAGACGACGGGGACGGCTGCGGCCATGGCCTCCATGAGGACGGTCGGGAGGTTATCGCTGCCGCCGTCGCCTTCGCGCTGGGCGGCGAGGGCAAAGACGCGGGCGGTGGCGAGGAGCTGGCGGACTTCGCTCTGCGGGCGCGGGCCAAGCAAGGCGACTTGCGCGGAGAGGCCGAGCGCGGCGATCTGTGTGGTGAGGGTGGCGCGGAGGGGGCCATCGCCCACAATGTCGCAGCGGAAGCCCACGCCTCGATCTCGCAAGAGCGCGCAGGCGGCGAGCAGCGTGGGGAAGCCCTTTTTCTCCACGAGCCGCCCCACGCTGAGGATGCGCGGCGGGCCTGCCAGAGCGACGCGCGGAGGGAATCCAGCGAGTGCGATGCCGTTGAAAACCCGGTGCGTCTTGCCGCGCGCGGTGGAGTATTTTTCCTCCAGCCAGCGGCGGCTGTAGTCCGTCTCCGTGGCGATGAAGCGCGCATCCCGCACGAGCATCGCCAGCGAAATGGGCCGCTCTTCCGGGCTGAAAATATCGTCCGCGTGCCCCGTGAAACTATACCCGATCCCCCACAGCTCCCGCACCAGCCAAGCCGTCCGCGCCGCCAGCCCTGCGAAGTGCGCGTGAACGTGGCGCACGCCGAGCGCACGCAGTTCGCGCCCCAGCCACAGCGCCTCAAAAACCCGCGTGGAGTCCCCCTTCTTTTCCCGCCAGTGCGAAAGCGCGCGCCGTTGCTGCTTAGAAAAGCTTCCCCGCTCCCCCTCGATCTGCGCCCGCAGTTCGGCCTCGGGCGGCAGGTAGCGCACGTCCACCGCGAGCGCCTCCATTTTCGCCCGATCCTCGGACTCCGGCTCGCGCACGGAAAAGACGAACGGCTCGCCCGGCATCGCCGCCACCTCGCGATACACGAAAGTCTTCGTGTATTCCGGGAAGCACTCGTGCAGGTAAGCAAAAGCAGCCATCACTTCCCGATCTTCAGCGCCTCGTCGTAGAAGCTCTCCAGCCGCTCGATCGCCCGCTCCGCCGAGAAATGCTCCCGCACGGAATCCGCCGCCGCCCGCCCAAATTCCGCGAGCTGCTCCGGGTGCTCCGTAAAGCGAAACATCGCCTGCATCAGCGCATCCGCATCCCGCTCCGGGCACAGCAGGCCGCTCAGCCCATGCGTCACCGCCTCCGGGATTCCGCCGTGATTCGTCGCCAGCACCGGCAAGCCACTCGCCATCGCCTCCAGCATCGAGTTCGGCACCCCCTCTTGATTCTGATCACTCGTCATCTCACTCGGGTGCATGAAAACATGACTCTCCGTGTAAAGCCGCGCCAACCCCGCCTGATCGAGAAAGCCCCGCAGCTCCACCGCATCGCTCACCCCCAGCTCCCGTGCATACCGCTCCAGCTCTTCCCGCATCGGCCCATCGCCTGCGATGATAAAGCGCGCGTTGGGATTAAACCCCCGGAACATCGCAAACGCGTGCAGCGCCGTCTTCAGCCCCTTCTTCGCGATCAGCCGACACGCCTGCACAAACTGCCACTCCCCATTCTCCGGCGCACGCCGCTCCGAGAAAGGAAACGCCTCCAGCGGGATCCCCGTGCGATTCAGCCGCATCTTCTCCCGAGGGCAACCCCACTTCTCCAGCGCATCAAACAACGACTCCGACCTCGCCAACACCAGCGGCACCGTCTGCAACAGCTCCCGCATCATCGCATCGTAGCCCGGCTGATGTGGCCTCGGCTGGATGTCCATGCCGTGAAAACTCACCACCGTCGGCTGCTTCCATTCCTTGATAAAAGGCAGCAAATGCACCCCCGTATGCCCGAAATAAACGTGCATCAGCTCCGCAGACCGCCGCTCCATCGCCTTCAAAACCACCTGCAACTCCCCCCGATAATGCACCGCCGGCAACCGCCGCACATACTTCAGCCAAAACCGCTTCACAAAATTCTTCCGCGCCCTCGGCAACACCTCCACCGCCGCAAAAGGATACCGCTCCTCCTCGATCCGCTCCCGCGTGAGCACAAAAGTCTCCCAACGCCGAAGCCCCGTGACCTGCCGGTAAATGTGACGCATCTCCGGCTTTAAGAATGTAGTGCAGTAACTCGCGACGACTGGCATGAGGCGCGGACACTGCCCCACCCCTGCCCCGCTTGTCGAGGCTCCCCCCGCGCCGCCCGTCATTATCAAAAAATATTTTGAACTTAGAACTCAGAACTGTGCTGCTTCGAGTGCGTCGTTCGAAGTTCAGAGTTCGAAGTTCAGAGTTCGAAGTTCAGAGTTCAAAGTTCCAAGACGCCCCCTCCACCAAACGCTGCCCCACCCACACGCCTCTCGCCTTTCCGCCAAAACCCACCCACCCTCCCCGCGTGCCACGACCAAGCACCATCACCGCCCTCCGCGCCCACTTGCGCGAGCACGATCTCAGCGTGCTCGCGGCCTCCGCCGTCGCTGCGCTCATCGCGCTCATTGGCTGGCTTTTCATGTATGGCGCGGCGTATTGGGTCGCCGTGTTTTTCTTCACCGTGCAAGATACCGGCAGCGGCGGGCTCCCGCTTTCGTTTCACCAGACCAGCCTCTCCATCATCGCCGCACTCATGCTTCTCGCGTGGCTCGATCAAAAACTCTTCCCCCACGAACGCGCCATAGACGAGCGCCCTGCGGTCGAGCACCTCATGGACATCGCGCTCTTTCTCCCCCGCCTCACACTCATCTTCTTTTGGAATTTTGCCGCCCTCAGCCGCCTCCCCCGCCGCGACACCCCCAGCGCCGCCGCCCTGCTCGATGCACTGCGGGGCGACCACACACTCCCCATGCAGCACCTACCCCTTTCCCTCCCCGACGAAGCCCAGCGCGAGCGCATCCTCACTGCTTTGCAAAATGCCCTCCTCACCGAAGTGCGCTCCGACCACGGCCTCCTCGCCCTGCGCCTCTCCCCCCACGCGCCCGACACTTTCCGAATCCCCCTCTGCCCGCAAGACCACCCCAGCACCATCTTCCACGAAGAAAAACAAGCCCTCCCCGCCCCCAGCCGCCAGCTCCCCGAGCACCGCAGCGACTAGGGGAATGCTGATCGAATCGCCTAGAGGTATTTTCGCGGACTCCGCTGAAATCAAAACGCTTTAACTGACTCCCCACCGAGCACACATTCTCGGGCCATGAAACTCGTTCCACTCTTCCGCACGGTCGCTTGCTGCATCGCTTCTATTTTCGCTGCCGTCTTCGGCTCATGGTCCCCGCCGCGTTGGCTGCGCGCGGTCTTTCATAGCTGGCGCACCGTCGCGCTCACGCTCTGCATCGTCGCGCTCGCAGGCTATGGCGGCCTGCGCTGGTGGCTGTGGCGCGAGGCGCACCAGCCTCGCCCGCGCGAGCTCGTCGCGGCGCGGAAACTCACCGCGACCATCACCACGCCCGCGCTGCCTTCATGGAATAAGACTACTTCCAAACTCGGTGCGCCGTCTTTCTCCGTGCAATTCGCCACGGACGCCGCGCTTCTCGCACTGCTGCTCAAAGATGCTGCCCCCAACACCGCCACGCTAGCGCCTACGCGCGCTGGGAAATGGACGTGGAGCACTGCACGCACGCTCACTTTCCAGCCGGAAGCCGCACTGCCTGCGGGGACGAAATTCACCGTGACGCTCGACCCTTCCGCGCTCGCCGCACACACCATGCTCGCGGCTCGCAAGCTGGAGTTCACCACGCCCGTGCTCACCGCGAAGTGGGAAAAAAGCGAGTTTTACACCGACCTGACCGACCCCGCCCTCCACCAAGCCGTGTTCACCGTCACGTTCAATCAACCCATCTCGGGGGGCGTGCTGGCGGAGCAGATCAAAGTCACCGCGATGAGCGGCGGCGCACTCTACGAGGCGGGCGAGCCCGAAGTCATCCAGGACGAAAAAGACCCCAACACCTACCACATCCGCACGCCGAGAATCCGCATCCCCATCGTAGAAGACTTCGCCCGCGTGAGCCTCGGCAAAGAGCTGCTGGCCTTGTGCGGCGGCGCACCGCTGGGCAAGGAGTTTGTGGAGAAAGTAGCCGTGCCCACTCGCGACACCGGCTTCCGCTTTACCACAGCGCGCACACAGATCGTGCCCAATGAAGACGGCGAGCCGAGGCAATTTATCTTCCTCGAAAGCCAGCGCCTCGCCGCCCCGGAGGTCGTCGCGAAAAACGTGGAGCTATGGACGCTGCCGCCCAAAGAAGACGGCACCGAGTGGGCACCCGCCGAAGTCACGCCCGAGGTGCTCGCGAAGTGCCAGCACGTGACGCCCGAGGTCGTCGCCGAAGAGGACGACGCGCCCGTGAGCAAGGTCTTCTCCTTCCGCCTCCCGCCCCTTCCGCAAGGCCCCATGTTTGTCCGTGTGAAAAAAGGCACGCCCGCGCCCGGCGGCTTCCTCCTCGGCACCGACTACGAGCAAGTCGTCACCGTCCCCATGTTCCCCCGCGAAGCCCGCGTAGTGGGCAAAGGCGGCGTGCTGGCACTCAGCGGCGAGCGGAAAGTGAACCTCAAATCGCGAGGCTACGAGCACCTCCGCACCACGCTCGCCCGCGTGCCCGCCGCGCAAGTGAACCACCTCGTGAGCCAGACGGAGGGCCGCTTTGAAGCGCCGGAATTTAGCGGTGAATTCGGCATGGCCAACATCGCCCGCTTTCACTCCTCCGTGCAGTCCATCGCGAAAAAAGGCGATCACGAAGCCAGCTACTCCGCCTTTGATTTTGCACCCGCGCTCGCTCGTGCGGATGCAAACGACCCGGAGCCCTCACGCGGGCTTTTCTATATGCAAGTCGAGGGCGTCCGCCGTCGCACGGCGGAGGATGGCGAGGCGAATAAAGACGACCCCGATGCAAAGTGGATCGCACTCAGTGCGACCGGCAAAGATGTGAGCTGGCAAGACGCCAGCGACAATAAAGCTGCCGACGCGCGCTTCATCCTCGTGACCGATCTCGGCCTGCTCGTAAAGCGCAACGCCGACGGCACGCGCGACGTCTTCGTGCAGTCCTACAAAGGCCGCGCGCCGATTGCCGGCGTGCGCCTCACCGCGCTCGCGACGAATGGCGAGCCGCTCGCCGAGGCCACGACAGACGCCGAGGGACACGCCGCACTGCCCGCGCTCGATGGCCTCAAGCGCGAGCGCAAACCCGTCGCACTCGTCGCCCGCAAAGACAGCGACTTGGCCTTCATCCCGTGGGCGCGCAGCGACCGCGCGCAGGAGCTTTCGCGCTTCGAGATCGGCGGTGTGAAAATGAGCGAGGCCACCGCGCTGGACGCATTTGTTTTCACCGAACGCGGCATCTATCGCCCCGGCGACAGCATCCACCTCGCCGCCATCGTCCGCACCCGCGACTGGGCAGGCAAACTCGCCGGGCTGCCCGTCGAGGCTGTAGTCATCAATGCCAAGCAAGAAGAAGCAGGCCGCTTCACCGCAAAACTTCCGGCGGATGGCTTCCTGGATTTCACCATCCCCACCGCCGCCACCGCGCCGACTGGCGTGTGGCGGCTGGACCTTCGCCGCGTCGAAAATGCGAAGGCAAAGAAGCGCCACAACGACGACGACGGGGAAGAGGATAACATTCACATCGGCCACACGCTGATCCGCGTGGAGGACTTCCAGCCAGATCGTATGAAGATGCTCGCCGCGCTAGATCCCAAGCCTATCGCGGGCTGGATCACTGCGCGCCAACTGAGCGCAAAGGTAGAACTGCAAACGCTCTTCGGCATCGCCGCCGCCGACCGCCGCGTGACTGCGAAGATGCACGTCGCGCCCGGCTCGCCGCACTTCGAACCGTGGCCGAAATGGATCTTTCATCTTCCCAGCTCCAACCATTTCGAGAGCCGCGAAGTCGAGCTGCCCGAGCAGAAATCCGACGCCGAGGGACACGCCGCATTTACGCTGGATGTGAGCAGCTACGCAGCACCGCTGCTGCGCGTGGGCGTAGAGCTGGAGGGCTTTGAGCCGGATGGCGGGCGAGGCGTGAGCGCAGGCTTGAGCGTCTTCGTCTCGCCGCACGAGCACCTGCTCGGCTGGCGCGCGGACGATGATTTGAACTACATCCCACGCGACGTTCCGCGCAGTGTCCGCATCATCGCCATTGGCCCGGATTTAAAACCAGTCGCCGTAGAAAATCTCACACGCCTACTCATCGAGACACGCCACATCTCCGTGCTGACCAAGCAGGACAACGGCTCGCTCGCCTACGTCTCGCGCGAGCGGGATAAAGAACTGGAGCGCACGGAAACCTCACTCCCCGCCGATGAAAGCGCCAAGCCGCTGCCCGTCACGCGCGCTGGGCAATTCCGCTACGAGTGGCGCGACGAGCACGGCTTAGTGCTCTGCACTATCCCCTTCACCGTCGTCGGCCCCGGCGAGGCCGACCGCAATCTCGAACGCGACACCGAGCTGGAACTCACGCTGCCTGACCACGAATGGCGTGCAGGCGAGCAGCTCGAAGTCTCACTGCGCGCGCCCTACACGGGCGCGGGACTCATCACCATCGAGCGCGAGCGCGTGCTCGCGTGGCAGTGGTTCCAGGCGGATAGCGCCTCCAGCGTGCAACACATCACCGTGCCCGAGGGCATCGAGGGCGGTGCCTACGTCAATGTCGCCTTCGTGCGCGGCCTCGATTCACCCGAGATTTTCACCAGCCCGCTCAGTGCCGGCGTCGCACACTTCCGAGTCGTGCAGGATCGTCGGAAAATGGAAGTGACGCTCGACACGCCGGAACGCGCACGCCCCGGCGAGCCTTTGCACATCGGCTTCCGCACGCCGCGCCCGGCGCGCGTAGCGGTGTGGGCGGTGGATGAGGGCATCCATCGCGTGACGAGCTACCGCGCGCCCGAGCCACTCAGCGTGCTGCTGCAAAAGCGGTCGCTCGAAGTCGGCACTTGGCAACTCCTCGACCTGCTACTGCCAGAGTATTCGCTGCTGAAAAAGTCGCGCGCATTTGGCGGCGACGGCGACGAACCGCCGGAGCTAACGCTCGGCCTCAATCCATTCAAACGCCGTCGCGAAGCGCCCGTGGTTTTTTGGAGCGGTATCATCGAGGCCGGGCCGGGGCGAAAGGAAGTGATCTATCATGTGCCGGATTATTTTGCTGGGCGGCTGAACATCCTCGCCGCTGTCGTCGCGCCGGATGCCGTGGGCGTTTCTGAAAAGCACACCATCGTGAAAGGCCCATTCGTGCTGACGCAGAACGCGCCGTTCTTCGCCGTGCCGGGCGATGAATTCATCGCCTCGCTCACCGTGGCGAATCAACTCGAAGGCGCTGCGGTGACGGATCGCGTGACGGTGAAAGCCGAGCCCACGGGCCCGCTCGAAATCCTCGACGCGCCGCGAGAGCCCATCCTCATCGCGCCAAATACCGAGCAGACTGTGCGCTTCCGCGTCCGCGTGAAAGACGCACTCGGCAACGCGGAGCTGAAATTTTCCGCCAGCGGCGGCGGCGAGCGAGTGGAGCTAAAGAGCACTCTGAGCGTGCGACCCGCGACGCCATTTGTGACGGCGGTGCAGAGCGGTTGGTTCCGCCAGCCCACGAACGATGTGAGCGTGGGCCGCGAACTGTTCCCGCAATTTGCGAAGCGCGAGGCCGTGGTGTCGCCGACGCCGTTTGGCTTTGCGCGCGGCTTGGAGGCTTACTTGCGTCAGTATCCGCACGGCTGCACGGAGCAGATCACGAGCAAGGCGTTCCCATGGCTCGTGCTCAAAGATGAGGCAGATTTCGGCCTCGCACCCGCCGACGCGGAGCGCGTGATCGCGGAGACTTGCGCGACGCTCGCCACGCGCCAGACGGGCGACGGCGGCTTCGGCTATTGGACGGCGCGCGATGGTGTGGAGGGTTTTGATTTCATCACCATCTATGTGGCGCACTTCCTCACCGAGGCCCGCACCAGCGGCTACGCGGTGCCGGAGCCGCTCATGGCGGGCGCGCTGCGGCGGCTCAAAATCATGGCTGCGCTGAAGGTGACGACGCGCGGCGAGGCGGACATCCAGGCGGCGGCGATTTATCTGCTCACGCGGAGCGGCGAGGTGACGACGAACTATGCGCTGAACCTCTCGGACACCCTCCAGCAGCTCGCCAAAGACGAGTGGCAGCGCGACCTCAGTGCTGCGTGGCTGGCGGCGACGTGGTCACTTTTGAAAAAGGAAAAGGAGGCGCAGGCGCTCATCGCCCAGCACGTCGCGGCGCGTGCGAAGAAGCACCTCTTTGCGGCGACGGAATTCTTCTACGACTCGCCGTTGAGCGACGCGGCGCAATCGCTCACGGTGCTGTGCCGACACTTCCCGAAAGTCGCTGGCACGTTGGGCTACGACGACTTGAAGCCGCTCACCGAGGGCATCACAGAGGGGCGCTTCAATACGCTCTCTGCGTCGTGGAGCATCATGGCGCTGAAGAGCTACGCGGGGCTCGTGAAGCAAAGCGGGATCAAGCTCGGGCTCGAACAACTCATCGGCGGGAAATATGCGAGCATCGCCGAGCCGCGCGCTGCACTGCTCAGTGCGCACTTTGCGCCGGAGGCAAAAGGCGTTCGTTTTTTACTCACGCGACCTAAGGACGCGCCGGATATCGGCGCGTGGTATCAGACCATCGAGACGGGCTACGGCAAGGCGCTGCCAGCCAAGCCGGAGACGAGCGGGCTGGAGGTCTTCCGCGAATTTCTGAACGAGCAAGGGCGCGTGGTGACGAGTGCGAAAGTGGGCGAGACGCTCACGCTGCGGCTGCGCGTGCGGAATGTGAACGCGAAGGCGCAATCGCACCTCGCGCTTGTGGACTTGCTGCCCGGTGGCTTTGACAATGCGCCGGGCGCACTCCAGCCCGGCCTCGGCGCGCTCGGCGCGGAATACGTGGACGTGCGGGAGGATCGCAATCTCGTCTTCACGAGCCTCGGCGCGGGGGCATCGCACGACTTTACGTGGCGTGTTCGCCCGACGTGCGCGGGGACGTTCATCGTGCCGCCAGCGTTTGGCGAGGCGATGTATGATCGGGCCATTCACGGGAGCGGCGCGACTGGGAAATTCACGGTGCTACCGCGCGAATGAAAATGCTCCGCCGTTGGCTGAGACGCTTTGCCTGTGCGGCTGCGACGCTGGTGCTCGTATGGCTGCTGCTGCCGAGGCCGGAGCTGAATCCGCCGGGCGCGGAGTTCTCGCGGGTGGTGCTAGATCGCGAAGGGCGCGTGCTTTTCATCTCACTCACGAGCGATGGGAAATACCGCCTACCCGCGAAGCTGGCGGAGCTGAATCCCGAGCTGATCGCGGCGACGTTAGAGATGGAAGATCGGCGTTACTTTGACCACCACGGCGCAGACCCGCGCTCGCTGCTGCGCGCGGCGTGGGGCGTGGCGACTCGGCAGCGGCTCGGCGGCGGCTCGACTCTGACGATGCAATACGCGCGGCTGCGCTGGCGGCTGGATACGCGCTCCGTTTGGGGGAAGTGCGTGCAGGTTTTCCGCGCAGTGCAGCTAGAGCGGCACTACGGGAAGCAGGAGTTGCTGGAGGCGTATTTCACCTTCGCGCCGTATGGCGGCAATGTGGAGAGCGCGCCCGCCGCGAGCTTGCTGTGGTGCGGGAAATCGCCGAGCGACCTCTCGCTGCGCGAATGTGCCGCGCTGAGTGTGCTGCCGCAGAGCCCGACTGCGCGACGCCCACGCGCAGAGGGCAATGCCAAGCTCTCTGCTGCACAGGCGCGGCTGATGGCGAGATTGCGCGCGGCACGCGGGGAAGCAGCACAGGAGCTGGATGCGGAGTTTTCGCTGCGGCCTGCGGGGGTGCCTCGGTTTGCGCCGCACTTCACCCGGCGGGCGGTGGCCCTTGGCGCGAGTGCGCTGGGCCGCTCGTCGCTCGACCTCGTGCAGCAGGAGACGCTGGAGCGAAGTGTGGCGGATTTCCTCACACGCTGGCACTCGCGGGGGCTGCGCAATGCGGCGGCGATCCTCGTCCACGCGCCGTCTCGGGAGGTGCGCGCTTATGTGGGATCGGCGGGGTTTTTAAACGATGCGATCAACGGACAGGTGGATGGGGTGCGGGCGCGGCGTTCGCCGGGCTCTGCGCTGAAGCCGTTCATTTATGCGCTGGCGTTTGAGGAGGGCATCATCCAGCCGCATACGTTGCTGGATGATACGCCACGGCGCTTTGCGGGCTACAATCCTGAGAATTCAGATCGTGGTTTCCTCGGCCCGATCCCGGCGGCGGCTGCGCTGCGGCGGAGCCGAAATGTGCCCGCCGTGGAGTTGGCGGCGCGGCTACACGGCACGGGGCTGGATGGCTTCCTGCGCTCGGCGGGAGTGAGGCTGGCGCGACCGCGTGAGGAATACGGACTGTCGCTCGCGCTCGGCGGCGCAGAGGTTTCGTTGGAGGAGCTCGCCGGGCTTTACGCGATGCTGGCGAGCGACGGCGTGGCGCGCCCACTTCGCAGCACGCTCACCAGCGCGCCACTCGCAGAGCAAGCAGCACTGCTCTCCCCCGCCGCGCGCTGGCTCACGTTGGATGCGTTGCGCGGGGAGGAGCCGAGCGAGATGGTGTGGAAGACGGGCACTTCGCACGGCTTCCGCGATGCGTGGGCGTGCGGCGTGGGTGGGGATTGGGTGCTGTGCGTGTGGGTGGGAAATTTCGACGGCAAGCCGATGCCCGGGCTCTTTGCGCGCGACACCGCTGCACCGCTGCTGCTGCAAACGGCAACGCGCCTCGGCCTGCACGCGCATACGCCACCGCCGCCGCCGGAGCTGGCGGCGGTCTCGCTCTGCGCGGAATCCGGGATGCTCGCGGGGTCGCATTGTCCGCACGCCGCGCGCGGTTGGCTCATCGCGGGAGTGTCGCCCATCGCGCTTTGCGAGGTGCATCGCGAGGTGCTGCTGGATGCGAGTGGGCACCGTGTCGCACACGACGATGGGCAGCCAGGGCTACATCGCGAAGTGCGCGAATTTTGGCCCGCGCAAAGGCTGGATGCGTTCCGCCGCGCCGGGCTCCCTCGCACGGAGCCGCCGCCTGCGGAGGGGGATGCAGCCTTGGCCAACAGCGGTGCCGCCCCGCGCATCCTCTCGCCCCAGCCGACGCTCGCCTATGTGCTACGGCGCGGCGATGCGGAGAAAAACTCCATCGCACTCGAAGCCGACGCCGCCCCGGAAGTGCGGCAAATTTATTGGTTTGCCGGAGTGCGCTACCTCGGCGCGAGCCCCCCTGCGCAACCGGTGCTATGGCTGCCGACGGCGGGGAAGTGGACGCTGCAAGCGGTGGACGACGCGGGCCGTGCGACGCGGGTATCCGTGACGGTAGTGGCGGAGTAAAAAGCACTCCTCCATCCAAAGACGGCGGGGATGCGTGGGGGGAAGTGCCACAGATCCTCATCGAATCCCCTCGCAGCCTTCCGTGAAGACCGCGCCACCAAGCGCGAACTCGGCGACCGTCATCAGCCGCAATGTTCAACGGAGAGGAGACGGTAGCGATCATGGTAACGCCGCTTTTATTCAGAGCTTTTCACGGGGTTAAGGTGTGTGAAAACACACCAAGAACGAGTGGCGGATGGGGAGGGATTCGAACCCTCGTGGACTGTTTAGGCCCAACACGCTTTCCAGGCGAGCGCAATCGACCACTCTGCCACCCATCCATTACTTGTTTCCCGCGCGAGCGGGGCGGCATACTGCGTGGATTCCGCGCGGTGGCAAGGGACTTCTCTCGCGGGGCGAAATGAGCACGCCAATCGCCAACTGCCCACTCGACTTTCCCGCACGGCGCTGCGAGCTTCCCCGCGATGTTTCATCTCACCATCTTGGGTAGCGGCAGTGCGGGGAATTGCGCGCTCGTGGAGTCATCCGGCACGCGCTTGTTGCTCGATGGCGGACTCAGCGCGCGGCAGATCAAGCAGCGGCTCGCGCTCTGCGGCGTGAACCCGCTGGAGATTGATGGCATCCTACTCACCCACGAGCACGGCGATCACGCGGGCGGGCTGGATGTGTGGTGCAAGCATTTCCACACACCCATTTACGCCAACGCGCTCACGGTGGAGGTGCTAAAAAGAGCATCGCCCGAGCTGGTGAAAGACTGGCGGGTATTCATCACCGGCAGCGACTTTCACATCAAGGACATCGCCGTGCAGACCTTCAGCGTGCCGCACGATGCGATGGACCCCGTGGGCTTCGTTTTGCATCACGGAAAGGCGGCGCTCGGCTACCTCACCGATCTCGGTTTTGCCACGAAGCTCGCGTGCGAACGGGTGAAAGAAGCGCACACCATTTTGATCGAAGCCAACCACGACGAGAAGCTGCTGCAAAACGACACGAAGCGCCCGTGGAGCACCAAGCAGCGTATCATGTCGCGCCACGGGCATCTCTCGAACGATGCCGCTGGCAACGTGCTCGCAGGCGCACTCGGCGGCAATCTGCGGCGCGCAGTGCTCGGCCATCTCAGCCGCGATTGCAACTCGCCCGAGCTGGCCTCCGAGACCGTGCAAAAGCGGATGCTTGTCGAGGGTGCATCGCCGGGCGCAGTGGAGGTATTCGTGGCGACCCAGCGCGACATCAGCCCGCGCTTTGCGGTGGCGTAAGTCCGTAACATCGCCACTGCGGACAGCGTCTCCTTTCGCACATGAAAAAGATCATCCTACTCCTCTTTGTCGCGTCTGCCTTTGCCGACGCACCTCACGCTTCCACGCCGTTCTTCCGGCTGCTGGATCGCGATGGCGATGGAAAGATCACGGCGGAAGAAGTGAAACACTCCCCGTGGGCCGAGCGGCTGGATGCGGATAAAGACGGAGCCGTCTCCGCTGCGGAATTTCTCGCAGGCTGGGATCAATACGCCGAGCTGCGCGTCATGCTCACCAAGCTCTTCCCACAAGTCGCCGCGCCCGCTGCGGCGAAGTCCGAGGACTCTCCCCGCCAAGCCCCGCGCGCCCTGCTCGCGAGCGAGGCGGGCATCGGCACGCGCATCCCGGATCTCACCGCGAGTGACCTTGATTCACACGCGCACAAGCTCTCCGACTACTCCAGCGCACAGGCGCTCGTCATCGCTTGCGTGAGCACGAGCTGCCCCGTGAGTAAGCGCCTCCTCCCCACGCTCGCTGCTTTAGAAAAAGAATACGCCACGCGCGGCGTCGCCTTCCTCCTCGTCGCCCCGACAAAGACCGATAGCGACGCCGATCTCCGCGCCGCTCTGGCCGCTGCCGGGCTCTCCGCGCCTTGCCTGCGCGACCCGCAGAGCGTGCTTTTGAAAACACTCGGAGCCACCGCGAGCACCGATTGCTTCCTGCTCGATAGCCGCCGCACCCTCGCTTATCGCGGCGCGGTGGATGACCAATACGGCCTCGGCTATTCGCTCCCCGCGCCGCGCACGCGTTTGCTTGCTCTTGCATTGGATGCCGCACTCGCGGGCCACTCGCCCGCCATCCCCGCGACCGAGGTGCCGGGCTGCGTGCTCGATCTTTCCACCGCCACCGCTGCCAGTGCGGGCAGCGTGACTTACCACAATCGCATCTCGCGCATCCTCCAGCAAAATTGCCAGGAGTGCCACCGCACCGGCGGCGTGGCACCGTTCACCCTCACCAGCTTCGACGATGCCGCTGAACACGCGGGGATGATTCGTAAGATGGTAGATCGCCGCCTCATGCCACCGTGGTTTGCCGCGCCAACCGCAGCGCATAGCCCGTGGGCCAATGATCGCACGCTTGCCGAGCGTGACCGCGCCGACGTGCTGGCTTGGATCGCAGCGGGTAAGCCACTCGGCGACCCGCAGGACGCGCCGCTCCCGCGCGTTTGGCCCACGGAAGAATGGGCCATCGGCAAGCCCGACGCGATTTTCCAACTCCCCTCTGCCATCGCCGTCGCCGCCACCGGCACCATGCCCTACCAGACCGTCCGGATCCCCACCGGCTATACGGAAACACGCTACCTGCGAGCCCTCGAAGTCCTCCCCACCGACCGCTCCGTCGTCCACCACATCCTCGTCTTCGCCGACGCTCCTACAGCGCGGCGTGGCGATGCCGAGCGCGGCGGCATCTTCGCCATCTACGTCCCCGGCAACAGCACGCTCATCTACCCCGAAGGCTTTGCCAAAGCCCTTCCAGCGGGTGCCGTCCTCCGTTTCCAGATCCACTACACCCCGAATGGCAAAGCCACCAGCGACCAGTCCCGTATCGGCCTCCGCTTCGCGCCCACTGCCCCGCTGCATCTCGTGGAAAATGTGGGCATCTCCACGAACCGCTTTGCCATCCCGCCCGGCGACGCGCATTACCCCGTCACCGCCGCGCTTCCCGTGCCGCGCGATGCTCGGCTGCTCTCGCTCCACGTCCACATGCACCTGCGCGGCTCTGCGTGGCGCTACGAGCTGACCACGCCGGATGGGAAAGTGAGCACCCTACTCGACGTGCCGCATTACGACTTTAATTGGCAGCTCCGCTATATCTACGCCGAGCCCCTCGCGATCCCCGCTGGCAGCAGCATCCGAGCGACCGCGTGGTTCGATAATAGCGCCGCCAATCCTGCGAATCCCGATCCCACCCAGACCGTGCATTGGGGCCAGCAGACGAATGAAGAAATGATGCTCGGCTACGTGGAATACTACCTGCCGTAAGACAGACGAGGCTTGCGCACCGGCCCGAGAAATTAGTCATTATGCCCCCCATGCTTATTCTCAAAAAATTCTCCATCGGCGTCGGCGACCGCTTTGCACATCAGGCCAAGGCGCAGCTCCGCGCTTGCCAACTCATCGCTGCCGACGGTGCGGACGTCGTGCCTGTCTGGAATAAGTCCAACCGCGAACACACCTTCATCGGCTCCGAGCCCGAGAGCGTGCTCGTCGCTGCGCAGGCCGCTGTGGCTGCGCTGGGGTGGGAGGGCGGGTGGCATGTGGACGCGGATCACATCCGGTTGGAGACGGTCGAGCGGTTCTTGCCTCACTCGGATTTCTTCACGCTCGATGTCGCGGATTCCATCGGCCAGCCCGCTGCGCCGGAGGCCGTCGCGGCCTTTGTGGAGCGGCATCCTGAGCTGATTGGGGAGATCGTCATCCCGAGCATCGCGCAGCCTTTTCACACCACTCGGGAGGAAATCGAACGCATCGCGGCGAAGTTCCTCCTCGCTGTGCAAGACGCGGGGAAAATCTACCAACACATCGTCGCCAAGAAGGGCGCGGAGAACTTCATCGCGGAAATCTCCATGGACGAAACCGACACCCCGCAGACGCCGCCGGAGCTGCTCGTGATCTTGGCGGCGATCGCCGACGAAAAGATCCCCGTGCAGACCATCGCGCCGAAATTCACGGGGCGTTTTAATAAGGGCGTGGACTACGTGGGCGACCTCGTGCAGTTCGAGAAGGAATTCCACGACGACCTCGCCGTCATCGCGCACGCCATCGCGCGCTACGGGTTGCCTGCGAACCTCAAACTCAGCGTCCACAGCGGGAGCGACAAGTTTTCGCTCTACCCGATCATCCGCCGCACGCTGCCGAAGTTTGGCGCGGGCCTGCATATCAAGACCGCGGGCACGACTTGGCTGGAGGAACTCATCGGCCTCGCGGAAGCAGGCGGCGAGGGGCTCGCGCTGGTGAAAGAAATTTACGGCGAAGCGATGGAACACGTCGAGGAGCTGTGCGGGCCTTACGCCAGCGTCATTGATATTGATCGCGCGAAGCTCCCCACGGCGCAGGAAGTCGCTGGCTGGACGAGCGAGCAATTCACCGGCGCGCTCCGGCACGACCAGCAGCATCCGCTTTTCAATATCAGCCTGCGCCAGCTCCTCCATGTCGCCTTCAAGCTCGCGGCGAAGAAAGGCCAGCGCTACCTCGACTTGCTGGAGGCCAACGAAGAGATCGTCGGCAAGAACGTGACGGAGAATCTTTACGCCCGCCACCTGCGCCCGCTGCTCATCGGCTAAAACCACAGCCTTACACTCATGCAAACACGCACCCTTGGCCGCACCGGCCTCCAGCTTCCCGTCCTCAGTTTCGGCGCATCTTCGCTCGGCGCGGAGTTTCGCAGCGTAAAGACCGACGAGGCGCTGCAAAGCGTCCACACTGCGCTCGAATGTGGGCTGAACTTCATTGATACCTCGCCATTTTACGGGCGCGGAATGAGCGAAGTGCTGCTCGGCATCGCATTGAAGGGCGTGCCGCGCGACAGCTACACGCTTTGCTCGAAGCTCGGGCGCTACGACCTCGCGCACTTCGATTTCTCGGCGAAGCGCGTGGCGGAAAGTGTGGATGTCTCGTTACACCGGCTGGGCACAGATCACCTCGACATCATGCTCTGCCACGACATCGAATTCGTCCCTATGCAGCAGATCGTGGATGAGACGATCCCCGCGCTGCGCAAGATTCAGCAGGCTGGCAAAGTCCGTTTCATCGGCATCTCCGGTTACCCCATGAAAGCCTTCCGCTACGTGCTGGAGCAGACCGACCTCGATTGCGTGCTCAGCTACAACCAATACACCCTGCAAAACACGCGCTTTGCCGACGACCTCGTGCCCGAGCTGAAAACGCGCGGCGTCGGCGTGATGAACGCGGGACCATTCAGCGCGCGCCTGCTCACCAATGCCCCGCTGCCCCCTTGGTTGAAAGAGCCCGAGGCCGTGAAAGCGGCGGCTCGCGCGGCGGCGGAGCTTTGCGCCAGCCGCGGCGTGGACCTCGCGCAACTCGCGCTGCAATTCTCGTGTGCCAATCCCGACATCGCCACGACCGTCGCGGGCAGTGCGAATCCCGTGAACATCCGCAAATGGGCCGATTGGCTTGCACGGCCGATAGACGCCGAACTCCTGCACGACGTGCAGGCGATCTTTGCCCCCGTGAAGAATATCGGGCACGCGGAGGGGCTGGCGGAGAATAACTGAGACGGCAAAACTCTTGATTCTACTGTGTTGAAAAAAGGCAGACCGCGAAGAATGGGGCTGCGATGGTATTATTGGAAGTAAGAGCGAGAGCCAAAAAGCGAGTGGTTGATTTGCCGCATAGCGGCAGCCCGAGGGTCGCGGTGGGCTTTAGCCCACGGAAAGGGCGAGGAGGGCTGCGTCGCGGAGCGCCGCCTGAACCGCCGCAACCAAGGCTCGCACCGTTTTCAGCCGTCGCTCCGCGACGGGTGCTCGGTGCGCGCTCGACCGTGGGTTAAAACCCACGGCTACCCTCGGGCAGCCGCTACGCGGCAAAAAAGCAGCTCCCGCCTGAACAGAGGGGGAGGCCGTTTATTCCTGTCCGTATCGGTGTGCCATTCCAGTCGGTGTCTTTTTCAGCAGGCTAAATCGCCATTTCACGACGCTCTCAAGTGCGGGCTGAAAACCTCAACCCATCCATGCGGCGGAGTTTATAGCGAAGTATCCGCAGATTTTTTGATTCAAAGTGGCGGCGTCATTTCGCGGGGAACCAGCGGTAGAGGAAGAAAAAGACGAGGACTCCGGTGATGCTGACGTAATACCAAACGGGGAAGGTGATCTTGGCCCAGCGGCGGTGTTTTTCAAACCGCCCGGCGATGGCGTGGCGCATGGTGATGATGGCGAGCGGGGGCACGCAGATGGCGAGGATGATGTGGGAAATGAGCATCGTGTAGTAGATGCTGCGCCAAGCGCCAGTGCCGCTGAAGGGGGTGTGGACGCCGTGCATGAGGATTTTATGCGCGACATAAAAACCGAGGAAGATGCAAGAGACGCAAAAGGCCGCGCCCATCATCGCGCCGTGGACTTGTTTGCGGTCGGCTTTGATGGCGACCATGCCGGCGGTGAGGAAGACGGCGGCGGTGGCGTTGAGGCTGGCGTTGATGGCGGGTAGGTCGGCGGCGGTCATGTTGGAAGTGAGGCGTGGAAGCTATAGAGACGATGATTGTAGCGCCATTGGAATTCTCGCGGGCACACAGCAGCGCGCTTAACGCAGAAGATAATCGCGAGTCACCGCTGCGTTAGTTGCGCTGGGCAGAGTGGGCGGTATGAAAACAGAAACCATCGAGAGCACGGCAGCCGCGCCTCGTTCTTAAAACGAAACGGAGGGGCATTGTATCGTGGGCGATACCATATCTTCCGATGATTCACTCGCCCGTGTAGGCGAGAGGATGTAGCCACGATGCCATGCGAATTTTAGCCGTAGAAGATGATCGTCGTAGTCGCGAATTCCTCGCCAAAGGGTTGAGTGAAAGTGGCTACATCACGGACACCGCTGCCGATGGCGAAGAGGGGCTGCATTTCGCCACCGAGCGCGAATACGACCTCATCATCCTCGACGTGATGCTGCCTGTCTTTGATGGCTGGCGCGTGCTGGAGAAGCTGCGTGCGCGCGGCTTGCAGACGCCCGTGCTCTTTCTCACTGCGCACGACGCCGTGACGGATCGCGTGCGCGGGCTGGAGCTGGGGGCGGACGATTATCTCGTGAAACCATTCGCCTGGGCGGAGTTCATCGCGCGCGTGCGAACGCTGCTCCGGCGCGGCCCGGCACGGCAAGCGGAGGTGCTGCACCTCGCCGATCTGGAGCTGGACATCCCGCGTATGAAAGCGCGACGCGGTGGCAAGGCGCTGGATCTCACGGCAAAGGAATTCCAGCTCCTCTGCCTGCTCGCGCGGCGGCGCGGCGAGGTGCTCTCTCGCACGATCATCGCCGAGCAAGTGTGGGATATGAATTTCTCCACCGACTCGAACGCCGTGGACGTAGCGATGGGGCGCCTGCGGCGGAAAATGGATGAGCCATTTGAAAAGAAGCTCATCCACACCCTGCGCGGCCTGGGCTACGTGATGGAGGAGCGCGATGCCGCCTGAGCCACGTCCTCGCGCGCTCGCGCTCACGGCGCGGCTCATCATCGGCTATACGCTGGCGGCGGCGGGCATCCTCACGGTGTCGGCGTTCTTCCTCTATCGTGGGCTGGAGCAAGGCTTCGTGGTGGAGGATACGGAGCTGCTTTCCGACCAGATCGAGCAAGTGAGATCCTACATCTGCAAAGGCGCGGACGGTGTTCCTGAGGCGCGGCAATTCGTCCTCGCGGCAGCAGGCGTGCGCGACTTGGAGAAATACTACGGTCGCTTGCTGGATGAAAAAGGCACGGTCATCGCGGAGACTCCGGGCATCGAGCGTGTCGCGCCAGCGGCAGCGGAATTCCCAGCGCCAATCTCCGCTGGCAAGCAGGTGAAACGAGTCATCTTCTGGCATGGCCCGCAGGAGCGACTGGCGCTGCTCGCGAGCGCGCACTTGGCGCGTCCCGATGCTGGGAGGCCGTGGACTTTCCAAATCGCGCTCGATGCTGAGCATGTGGACGAGTGGCTGGATAAGTATCGCGACCGGCTCTATTGGATGGTGGGCGCGGGCACGCTCGGCACGGCGCTACTCGGCTGGTTCATCACCCGGCGCGGACTGCGCCCGCTGCGGCAGATCACTGCTTCTGTAAAAGACGTGACGGCTCACGAGATGCGTGGGCGGCTGGATGCTGAGAGCTGGCCCGCTGAGTTGGCGGTGCTCGCGGAGGAATTTGACGATATGCTCGCTCGGCTGCGTGGGGCTTTTGATCGGCTCGCGCAATTCTCCGCCGATGTCGCACACGAGCTGCGCACGCCGCTAAATAATCTCATGGGCGGCACGAGCCTCGCGCTTTCCCAGCCACGCTCGGCGGACGAATACCGCACGGTGCTGGAGGGGAACTTCGAGCAATTCGAGCGCCTCAAACGCATGGTGGAGAGCCTCCTCTTCATCGCCCGCGCCGAGAACGCCGAGGCCGTGCTAGACAAGCGCCCGTGCGACACGGCGGCGGTGATCGGTGAAGTGTGCGACTTCTTTTCCGCGCTCGCCGAGGAGCGCGGCATCGCCCTCGCCTACACGGGCGCTGGCGAGGCGCTCGCCGATGAAGTGCTGCTGCGCCTCGCGGTGACGAATCTCATTTCCAACGCCCTCCGCCACACGCCGTGCGGCGGGAGTGTGAAGATCGAAATCCAGCCACTCGGCGGCGGCTGCGACATCGCCGTGAGCGACACGGGCGACGGCATCGCCGCCGAGCATCACGCGCAGCTCTTTGATCGTTTCTACCGCGTGGACTTCGCGCGTGCAGGCTCGGAGAGTGGCTCTGGGCTTGGCTTGGCGATTGTGAAGACGGTCATGTCGCTCCACAGTGGCACCGTCGCCGTGGAGAGCGAGCTGGGCGCGGGCACCGCGTTTCGGCTGTTTTTCCCAGCGTCGCTGACAGCGCGTGATTAACAAAAACGATAATCAAGCGTCACCGAGCCGTTAGTCGGCGTGGTGATACTGCGTGCCGTATGTTGTCCACCAAAACCATCCGCTCACTTCGCCTACTGCTGCTTGCAGTTGCTGGCGTATTCGCACTTCCACACTCGGCGCAGGCCGTCCCGAGTTTCGCTCGGCAGACGGGGCTAAACTGCATCGTCTGTCACACCGAGTTCCCGATTCTCACGGATTTCGGGCGTCAGTTTAAGCTCGGCGGCTACACACTCAGTAATGGTGAATCCAAGCTCCCGCCAATCGCCATCATGTTGCAGCCGTCTTTCACCGCGACAAGCAAAGGCATCGCTGGGGGAGCCGCGCCGCACTTTTCGGACAACTCAAATTTTGCCCTCAATCAAGCCAGTGTCTTTTACAATGGCCGACTCTTTGGCCCGTATGCCGAGACGCTCTTTGGCAAAACGGCGGCTACTTTCCTGAATAAATTTGGCACCTTCATCCAAGGCACTTACGACGGCGCGGCGGGTCGCGTGGGCTGGGATAATGCCGAGCTGCGCTACGCCGACACGATGACGCTCGGCGGTGCACCTGTCTCGTATGGCTTCTATTTGAACAACAATCCGACAATGGGCGACCTCTGGAATTCCACGCCTGTGTGGAGCTACCCCTTCAGCGGCTCCGGTCTGGCACCTGCGCCCGGTGCGAGCACGTTGGTGGATGGGGGGCTTTCACAGCAAGTCCTCGGGCTTGGTGCTTACGCGATGATCTCAAACTCCTTTTACGTGGACATCGCCGCCTACCACACGCTCGGCACGAGCTTCCAAAAAGCCATGGGTGTCGCGCCCGAGGGCGAGACGCAGGTGCCGGGGCTCGCGCCTTACTGGCGCTTGGCCTACACGAAATCCGTGGGCAACAAATCTTTCGAAGTCGGTGCATTTGGGCTCATCGCCGACACGTATCCTGGGCGCGATAAAACGGCGGGGAAAGATCACTACGCCGACTGGGGCGTGGACTCGGAATTCCAGACCTCTTTTGGCAAACACGACATCACCGCGCTGCTCTCCTGCATCTATGAAAAGCAGGACACCAACGCCAGCATGAGGCTCGGGGGAGCAACGAACGGCTCCGACCATCTCTTGTCGCTCAAGGGAAATGTGAACTATCTCTACGACAAAACCATTGGCGGCGGCGCGGGCTACTTCCACACCGACGGCAGCCACGATTCCCTGCTGCACTCAGACAGCGCGGCTGGCTCGCCGATGAATGACGGCTTTGTGCTGCAACTCAATTACCTGCCCTTTAATAAAAACAGCGGCCCCGCTTTTTGGCCCAAGAGCAACGTGAAATTCTCCGCCCAATACGTGATCTACAACAAGTTCAATGGAGCGCGGCACAACTACGACGGCAGCGGTGCCAACGCGAGTGACAACAACACGCTCTACCTCGAAGCGTGGATCGCTTTTTAAAAAGCACGCCTGCCTGCAAATGCAATCCCACTGAGCATCTGCGCACCAAAAACAAAGCCATTCTTTAACAACAACAGCAGCACATCCATGAAATCCAAACACATCCTCGTCGCATCCTTGCTCGGCCTCGCCAGCTTCACCACGCTACACTCCGCCGACGCAAAGACGGTGGAGATCAGCGCCTTTGACACGATGAAATACAGCGTGATGAAGATCGAAGCCACGCCCGGCCAAAAGGTCACGGTGACCCTCAAAAACGAAGGCAACATCCCAAAGGAAGCCATGGCTCACAACTGGGTCCTGCTCAAAGCCGGTGAAGACCCCGTGGCCTATTCTACTGCTGCGATAACGGCCAAGGCCGAAGGCTACGAACCCAAGGCGCTCGCCAGCAAAGTCCTCGCCGCCATCGCCCTCGTCGGCCCGAAAGAGAGCGGCAAAGTCACCTTCACCGCGCCCACCGCGCCCGGCTCCTACAACTACCTCTGCACCTTCCCAGCTCACTGTATGGCCGGGATGCGCGGCGTCTTGGTGGTGAAGTAGTAGCAACGAGTTTTTTGGTGGTGGCCCATAGCCATAGCTGGCTGCGGTTTGGTTTCCGCAGCCAGCTCCCCGCCGCTCTGCGCATCTTCACTGGCGACACACCACTGGATGTGAACTACCCTCCGCCTCTGCTGCAAATCCTGCGCGCGGAAATATAACACCAACCCCGCGAAGTATGCCGCTATCCTTGAGAAGGAATTGGGCAAACGGAAGTAGCGCGACACTCTCGCTACCGCGCAGCGTGCTGACTAAAGGGGGCTATTTTCGCTAAACATTCTTCTATCGCTTTCTTCCACTAGCAGCACGTGGGATAGCACTCGCCGAACTACTTTGGCGTGAGGGTGACGGAGCCTGTGCGGTTGCCGATTCGCACCATGCCAGCACCAGCGTTTTGATGCTGGAGGAGGACGCCGGAGAATTTGCGCGGGCTGCCAGTCTCGCCGGGGACTCGCACGCTGCCGCTAAAGGTGCCTTTTTTCCGATTCACATGGATGGTCACGGCTGGCTTTGCGCGCGGTGCGCGGCTGAGAGTGCGGAGGGCTGTTGGGGCGGTGAAAGTGAGAGCGGTCTCGTTTTTACCACCCAGCGAGCCAGCGAGCAGTTCATTGTCATCGAGATCCTTGAAGACGATGTCCAGCCCAGCCAACTCGGTCGAGTAGTCGAGGATCTTGTCTTCTTTGGCGGTCAGCAGCAGCCGCGATCCCTGCACCACCACCGTCGTTTGGAATCCCTCTTGGTAGTAGCTCGTCGAGCGCGGAGCCTTATACCAATTGAGGTTGCCCGTGCTTTCGTTTACGCCGAGATCGGGGAATTGCAGCGTTCCGTAAATCCGATCCCGTGGCTGACTCCCCGCAGTGACGTAAATCTCCGCACTGCCGCCCTGCCGGAGCTGCGTGCCAAAGCTGAATGGCTGTCCATCGCCGATGCGCCCAGTGAAAAGCACCCGCCCGTGCTTGCTCACTTTGCCGGTGACGTAGCCATTCCCTAGTGGCACGCTGGCGTCGGTCGGCGGGAGCGCCATCGTGTAGGAGCCTGCTTCGGCAGCGTTATCAGGAAAGATCAGCCTAGTGGATCCGCTGATTTCGTAGTCCAACTCGGAGGCATGGATCACCCCGCCGAGGTAGGTGGTCGTTGACAGGAGGTTCAGGTTGAGCTCTACCGTGATAGGAGGAGCGCCGATCCGGTCAATTTCCTCCACCGCGCGGCCATCCGCAGAAAATACCCCGTGAATCGGGTAGCGCGCACCGAAGAATGTGACCACCCCTGTAAAAGTCCTGTTGGCCGTCACGTTCAATCCTACAGAGCCAGCGGGCAGGCCATTCTCTGCGATCCCCACCAAGACGGTGGATACGTATTTTCCAGCCGTGCGCTTGCTGACGTTTGCCCAGCGGACGGTAGCGGTGTCCGATTCCCCATATCCATCTGTCACGGTATAAGTAAATTCATCCTGCAAAGCGTTCGTGCCATCGGGTGTATATGTAAAATAACCACCAATGCCAGGAGTCACGTCCCCGACGGTGACTGTCCCATGACTGGGTGCTGAAACCGCTGTGACCGTCAGCGTTTCATAATCTGGATCTCGGAAGACGCAGAAAAACTCGACCTTTTGTGATTTAAAGACGAGGACATCCGTATCTAAAGCTTCAGGCGGCATATTGAGTGCGGTCGTAAAGGTTGCATCTTCACCGTAGCTCGTGCCATCTGCATTTTTCGCTACAACTCGGTAGTGATAGGTCGTCCCGCGTTCCACTGAGAAGAACTGACGAACTCCCAAAGGGATAGTTGTGTTTAGTGGGCTTGGTAAATACACACTTCCGGTTCTGCTGTAGTTTGTCGTGAGGCCAATTTGAAAATAAATGCCGTTTTGATCAATGGTCACCCCATTTGGATTCACCGTGCCATTCAGCTCTAACGCTGTGGATGAATATTGAGCATCTACCCCGCCCGTGACTACCGTCGGTGCCACCGCTATGGCTGGTGTGGAGAGGGCGACATTCAGCAAAAGCGCGATGCCAGCGGAGAGAGAGAGAAAATAGTTCATAGATTTTGGAGACGCTGTGTAAATGCGCGGAGTGTGGCGGGCTGGCAAGAGGTTATTTCTTTCAAAGAGCGCCCTTTTGAGCACTCGGCGCTGGACAAGGCTGGGGGGGCTCGGGCACCACATCACTATGCGTTATGACCCACTGGATTCTCTTCTTTTCACTGCCAACCGTGCGCGGCTCGCGGCGCTGCTGCCGCCGCGCTCGCTGGCGGTGGTGAATGCGAATGATCTGCTGCCTACGAACGCGGATGGGACGCTCGCTTTTCGCCAGAATAGCGATCTCTACTATCTCACGGGGGTGGAGCAGGAGGAGTCGGTGCTGTTGCTTTTCCCCGATGCGGATGATGAGAAGCTGAGGGAGATTCTTTTTTTGCGGGAGCCGAATGAGCATAATGAATTGTGGGAGGGCCGTAAGTTGCGGCGGGAGGAGGCGCAGAAGCTGACGGGGGTGAAGACGATCAAGTGGGTGCATGAATTCGCGGACTTTTTGCGGCGGCTGATTTGTGAGTCGGAGCAGATTTTCCTGAATGCGAATGAGCACAAGCGGGCGGCGGCGGCGCTGGAGACGCGGGATGATCGCTTTGTGCGGGAGTGCCAGCAGCGTTACCCGTTGCACACGTATCGGCGGCTCGCGCCGCTGCTGCACGCGCTGCGGCTGGTGAAGAGCGCGCATGAAGTCGCGGTGATCGAGCGGGCGTGCCAGCTTACGGCAAAGGGGTTCCGGCGGGTGCTGGGATTTACGAAGCCTG
>JAYVQK010000118.1:0-72117 GCA_043757005.1 Verrucomicrobiaceae bacterium | reverse complement strand
ACTACGACCCGTTGGACCGCCTCAGCGAATCCCGCGACGCCTTTTCGCAGACCGTCCACATGACCTACGACGCCCTCAGCCGCGTCACCACAAAGACCTACCCCGGCGGCAAAGTCCTTACCCATTCCTACGACCGCCTCGGTCGCCTGAAAAAACTCAGCTTCGCCTACGGCACCACCCCACTCGATTGCACTTTCGCCTACGACGATGCAGGCCGCCTCACCGACCGCACCTACCCAAATGGCATCGCGCAAAAGAACACTTTCGACACCGCCGGACGCCTCACGAGCCTCGACTACAAGCAAGGCACCACCTCCCTCATCGCCCTCGCCTACGCCTACGACCACAATGGCAACAAACTCAGCGGCGACGAAACTGGCACCCTCGCTTGGCAGAGCAGCGCCCTCACTAACTACGACGAAGCCGCCCACTTCACCGCCGCTGGCAAGCTCATAGACCGCACGGACGCCCTCCCCACCGCCCACACCCTCCTCGCCTACACCTATGATACCAGCGGCAATATGACCCACGCCGCCGGCTCCGGCCAGACCTACGACCTCAACTACGATGAGGACAATCGCACCACCTCCATCCATTGGGATACCGGCCTCTCCGCAAAAGACATCATCAACCGCTACGACGCCCTCGGTCGCCGCGTCTCGCGGAAACTCGACGGCACCGAGACCCGCTACATCCTCGATCTCGTCAGCGGCATGGAGCGCGTCCTCAGCGACGAGGATTCCACCGGCACCATCAAGGCATGGTATGTCCACGGCCCTGACTTGTGCTTCAAAGTCTCCGACACTGGCGCGCTCACCTGCTACCACGCCGACGCCACCGGCAACATCCTCCGCACCACCGGCCCCACCGCCGCGACCATCAACCAATACGCCTACACCCCCTACGGGCGCAGCCTCGATACTGGCAACAACGCTCCCGACCCCGCCCCCTACCGCTTCGTCGGCTCCCAAGGCGTCATGCTGGAACTCCCCGGCCTCTACTTCATGCGCGCCCGCTATTACTCGGCGGATGCGGCGGTGTTTCTCTCGACCGACCCTGTGAAAAATATCGGGCCGGGATGGAAGCCGCAGTCATACTCGTATGCTAACAACAATCCAATGCTTTTCTCAGATGCAAAAGGCGAACTGCCTATTATAGTGCCGATTGTAGCTGCAGTTTTCGTTGCAGCAGAATTTACCAGAGCGGTGGTAGGCGCGATTGAAAGCGTTACGGAGATCGTTGCGGAGCAGCGAGCCGCTTGGTCCGGAGATTCCGGTCTTGAAGCTAGTTTATTCGTGACGAGCAACAGCATACTTAATGTCGCAACTTTAGGTGTTATGAAAAGTGCGAGCGAATTGCTGAGCCCGAGCGAGGCAATAGGTGTCGTAGAAGATGGTGCACTTCACTCTATCACTCATCGCTATGATCTCAAGGAACCAATTGTGAAGATGATTGCTAATTTACGCTATACCTTTCACGGAGGAGAGCCGCCTGCAAATCTCACTCAACCGGAGTTTCTTAAAAAGATGACGGCTGACGTCCAAAATATTATTCAACGCGGCCAGAATGGTCCAATGACGAATTCTTCTCTAATGTCGTTTACGAAAAACAAAGGAGCGGATGCAGGCATCACTGCCCAAAAAATGAATGCGAAGCAGATGGAAAAGCCCGCGTCCCCGACATTGAATAGCACCGTAAACGTCTCATCCCCATCCCGCCAGCAGCAGATCACACAGAGCAGCCAGCAATTGAAGGCCATACAGGCAGCGTATGCGCGAATCAGTGCACAATCGCAACCAAAAGCTCCCGCCTCCAAATCGGTAAAGTCCTCCTCTTCCTCCAGAGCACCCGCCCCCCCTTCACGCCCGCCCGCAAAACGCCGCTGATGAAACCCATGAAGACACCATCCAAGCTATCCAGAACAATGCGCGCCCTTCTCTGCGCCGTCGCAGTGATACTAGGCATTTCCCAAGTTCTTCATGCCCAGAATACCCATAGTGCAGTCCTTGCATATGGACAAAGTTTCTCTTCTACGGCTCCTGCTCCTGGGACGAATGCGGTAACAATAGAGGCATGGATCAAAACGAGCGCAAATGGATCGGTCATCTCAGCATCGAACAATGGAGCGACCGGGGCCATAGAAGGCTATGTCGGGGGCAATGGAACATTCGCCTCGTTCATAGCGTGGAATGGCGGAAGCTTGGATAGCGGCGGTGGAACGAGGCAAATCGCTAACGGGCAATGGCATCACGTTGCTGTTGTTGTAGAGAATATCGCTGGCTCAACACGCATCACCCAATACGTGGACGGCTTCCAAGATGGAACGGGCGTTACGGGTTCCATCTACAATATACCCGCACTTTCCAACGGATGGCATATTGGTGCGGCTCCAGCTCCGGCTGGAGATTTAGTGCGCTATTTCACTGGCAATATAAATGAAGCAAGGCTCTGGTTTGTTGCGCGAACCCAAACTCAAATCCAATCAGGAATGTTCACTGAGCTGGTGGGAAATGAATCTGGCCTCCGCGGTTATTGGAAATTAAATAATTCATTGGCTGACGCCTCAGGGAATGGATACACTCTGACTAATGTCGGCGGAGCATCTTTTCAGATGGGTGATGTCCCATTTTCACCCTATCTCTCGGGTGTGATCACTGGGAATAGCATACCCACGGGGACAATTCGCGTCACGGCAACATCAACAACCTCTAATGCAACGGGAACCACTACATTGGCTGCACTTGGTGCCTACACAATTTCGTCGGTTCCGATAGGCCAATCATACAACATCACAGCGTTTGTTGATCAAAATGCAAATCAAATTCGAGATCCACTCGAATGGAAAGGAAGTTATGCGAACAATCCCATTTTATTCGATGGAAATAAGACGGGAATTAACATCGTTATTCTTCCACCTTTAGACAGTGATGGCGATGGAATGCCTGACGAGTGGGAGTCACTGTATGGCTTGAACCCCAATGTCAACGATTCCACACTAGATAAAGACAACGACGGGCTGACGAACATCCAAGAATACTGGCTAGGGCTAAATCCTAATAACCAAGACACGGATGGCGACGGCCTTTCTGATGGAGCAGAGATCAATACCTACGGAACCAATCCCCTACTAGCTGACACTGATGCCGATGGGATGCCTGACGGATGGGAAGTAAGCTACGGACTTGATCCACGGCGTAATGACGCGAAAGAAGACCGCGATTTCGACTTTCTGACAAACCTCCAAGAATATCAAAACAGCCCCAACCCGGCAGCCCCTGCCTATAATCCGTCGCTGGCGGATACCGACAGCAACGGCACGCCGGACTACGAGCAGCTCAACGCGGGCAAAACAACTTGGCGGGCATATTATGACCGCGATGACCGGCTACGCGGTATGCTCTACGAGCGCGGCACATCGCTGGCCTACCGCTACGACGGCAACGGAAACCCGACTGGGCAGGCGAGGTTTAGCCGGGACGGTAGCGGCACTTTCTCGCCAAACGGCCTGCCCGATGCGTGGGAATACGCCTATGGCCTGAACCCACAATCCAACACGGGCGCAAATGGCCCGAATGGTGATGCCGATGGCGACGGCTTCTCGAACCTCCAGGAATACCTCGCAGGCACAAACCCCACAGACTCCAACGATAAACCCAGCAGCGACGGCACCGTGGCTGCAACAGTGCAGGCGACGTTCACACCGACCAATTTCGTAATGATCGCAGGCCAGCTCGATGGCTCCGGCGCAGAGGAAATTGTCGTAGGAGCCGATGGAAATCCCGGCGCGAGCAACAACACCCTCACCATCCTCACCCAAAACGGCGCGACATGGGTGCCCGAATCCGTGAACGTCGGCACCGTCGGCGTCACTTCCCTCGCTATCAGCAAAGCAACCACGACCACTCCCGCCGCTATCTACTTCGGCACCCGCGCTGCCAGCGGCAGCTTCGGCCAAGTGCGAAAGCTCACGAAAGTAGCAGGCGTATGGCAGTCCACCACGCTCGCCACTTCCACGGACACTACGGCCTTCGTCTCTGGTGTGCGCGACAATGGAGACCTGATCGCCCAGCTCTCCCAAGCAGCGACAAACGCACAAGCTCTCTATACGATTACATCCGCAGGCGCGATCACCATTTTCCAAAACACGACGGCACTCGCGGGTGTGCCCATGCTCAATCGTAATGGCAGCAGCGAACTCGGTATAACGCGCCGCGTAGCCGCAGGCGTCGAGTTCACGCCGCTCCCCACTGGTTCTCTCACCAGTATCGCAACGCCTCCCGCGACCAGCGGGGGCCAGAACCTCGTCTGGCAAGGTGTGACCGTAATCGGCAGTCTAATGCGCGGGGATTTGGGCACCTCGCCCTCAATCGTGCAACTCCAGATAGACGACAAAAACAGCACCTCCACCGTGGACGGAGCGGACGATTTCGTCCTCACCGAGACGCTCCTCTCAGGCACGCAGACGCTCACGCAATCGCGCTTAGCGGTCTTCAGCGCGAGCAATCTGCCAAACTGCATCGCCAGCGCCCGCCCAGCGAACGCGGTGAGCGATCTGCTTTTCACCGGTGAGCCCGGCGGCAATGTCTTCCTGTGGAAATCACCGGGGGCTTCCGCAGCCTTGCAGCGCCAGATTTTCAACACTCAATACACGGGCAAAATGTGGCACCAACTCCGCGCGTGGCATGGCCTTACCGCCGGCGACAGTCTCGCTGGCCTCGCCGTTGCTCCTGCGACTCCAAGCACCTGCCAAGTGGTCGTATGGGACGCACGCGCTATTGAGCTAACCACCGCCACCACCCTCACGCAGACTGCCCCGACAGCGCGCGTCATTTCCACTCCCGCTTCCGGTGCCGCATTTTCGCGGGTGAATGTAAAATTGTGGGACAGCGAAGGCAATCCGTCGCGTGTAAGCCTCCAATACCAAAGCCCGCCAAACACCGGCCCTTGGCTGGATGCCACGCTGTCCTTAATTGATGGCGCATCCGTTGGTTCTGCTCCCGCGCTCACCGCTCCCATCCAAGGTGCGACTCATCAAATCATCTGGAACGCCGCGAGCAATCTCGTTGCGGCCTTCCAAGGCAGCGTGCTCCTCCGCGCTCGCGCCGCTGATTTCGCCAATACCGGCGCATGGAGCGAACCGATGATTTACACCGTGGACACCACTATCGGCGACGCCGACCACGACGGCCTGCCCGATGGCTGGGAAATCGCCAACGGCCTCGACCCCGCCACACCAAACGCCACCGCCGACCCCGACGGCGACGGCATCGCAAACCTCATGGAATTCGCCCTCGGCCTGAACCCAAACCTCAACACCCTCATCGGCCTCCCCGTCGTAAGCATTGAGGGCGGCTACCTCACCCTCACAGTAACACGCAACGCCGCCGCAACCGCGCTACAATTCAACATTCAAGTCACCGGAAATCTATCCACATGGTATTCCGACGCCGCATATGTGACAGTCCTGACAAATACCTCAACACTCCTGAAAGCTCGCGACAACACACCGTTCACACCATCCGCCGGACGATTTATCCGATTACAAGTAGTAGCTCCTTAATAGCTCCTACAAGTTATACCATCTTCTGGTGATAAGCAGACGACTAGCGGTGAGCTTTAGTCCCGTAGGGACTGCTAGATATTAGCCGGCGCTTCTCGCTCGTTCCTCGCTTCACCACCGGCTACTTTGACTACGTCTATTTTCGGCTCGGGCTGTCCCTGCGGGACAATAACACACCACTTCCTGTCTGTATATTCGCAGGAGTTGGTATTACTTTCCTTCCACGTCTTTTGCGCAGCGGAAGCCGGTATTTTGTAAGCCTGTATCGGGCGAGGTTTTCATCCGGGCGCTGGGGCGGTAGCCTCGGCAGTAGCTGTCTGAGCACATCCAGGAGCCGCCGCGTGTGACGCGCTTTTTTACGCCGGGTTCGTCGGGGTCGAAGCTCGTTTCGGGGCCGGGTGGGTTTTCTTTTGACGACTTTGCGTAGTAGTCGGGGAGGTAGAGATCGGCGCACCACTCCCATACATTCCCCGCCATGTCGAAAAGGCCGTAGCCATTGGCTGGATAGGTCGCCACGGCGCTTGTGCCCTTGGCTCCGTCGTCGCCCGTGTTCTCGCTGGGGAATTTCCCCTGCCACGTATTCGCCATCCATTTGCCGCCGGGATTGAATTCATTCCCCCATACAAATCGCTGCTTCACGCCACCGCCGCGCGCGGCGAATTCCCACTCGGCTTCGGTCGCTAGACGCTTGTCTGCCCATTTGCAGTAGGCCATCGCGTCGTCCCAGCAGATGTGGACGGCGGGGTGCTGTGCTTTGCCTTCGATGCTCGATCCTTCGCCGTCTGGGTGCCGCCAATTTGCCCCCATCGTCGGCACCCACCATAGCGACACGTCGCGTAAATCCGCCGCGCCTTTTGGCGGGCGGAAGCAGAGCGAGATCGTCTTGCCCTCATACTCGGGGAGCAGCCCCGGCAGGTCGCGTGCGCTCAGTGGGCGCTCGGCCACGGTCACGTATCCCGTGGCTTTCACGAACGCCTCAAACTGCGCGTTGGTCACTTCCGTTTTATCCATCCAAAACGCGCCCACGGTGACTTCGTGGATTGGTTGTTCGTCGCTCGGGCCGTCTTCGCTGCCCATGGAAAATGTGCCACCTTTTAGCAAGATCATGCCCTCGGGCTCGGCTGCAAAAAGCGAGAGGCTGAGTGTGAGTAGCGCGAGTGTGTGCTTCATCGTTGTGAGCGGGGATTGCAGTCGTCCATCCTTCAAAAAAACTACTCCACCGGAAAGCCAACGGCGATTGGCTTGGCCTTTGGGGCGGCGGGAGCGGCGACTTGGCGGGTGGTTTTTATGGTGATGCTGCGGCTGGTCGCGATGGGGGCGGAGGTGGTCGTCTGGATGCGGTGGGAACGCTCGACGCGGTCGCTCATGCGGCTCTCGAAGCTGCGTGGGAGGCGCTTGAAGCTGTCGCTCGCTCCGGCGAAGGGATTTTTGCCGGTGATGAGATTATCGAGATTGAAGGGGACGCTCACGGCGACTTCGGCGGTCCAGTGACCGCCCATGAGCGCGGCGTTTTCCCAGTATTCTACGTTGGCGGTGACGCCTTGGAGTAGGCGGGCTTCGAGGCGGGCTTTGAAGCCGTCGAAGTCGCGGCCAAAGGGATTTTCGTAGCGATAGTAGCCGAGATAAACGCGGGTCTCGGCGTAGCGATCGAGGAACGGGAGCTTCACGCCGACTTCGGTATTAAAGCCCTCCAGCCCGGCTTCGAAGATGGTGGAGCCGATCCGCTCCGTGGTGCTCGTGGTGGTGTCGCCGAGGTGCGTGGTGTGTGTGCGGCGATGGGAGGTGGAGTGGCCTACTTGGGTGCGCCCGTCTTCTGGGCGGTAGTAGTTAAAGCGAGCGTCCACCCACTCGGTGAGCACTTCTACGCCGAGGCCGAGTTGGTTGAAGTCGTTGTGGTGCTCGCTGTGGATGTGGTCCCAAAAGGCGTTCGCGCCGAGGATGATTTTTTGCTGGAGGAAGAGTTTGCGGTAGCCGAGGCCGAGGTTGGTGATGGTCTGGCCGTTGTCCTCGAAGTGGTAGCGGCTATCGAGGAAGAGGAAGGAATCGCGCTTCACCGGCGACCAGAGGCCGGTGATAGAATCGAGATACAGTCCGCTGAGGTGGTCGCTGAATTGCGTGCCGAGGGTGAAGCTGCCCGCTGGGCTATCCGGCAGGAAGGTGCGCGGCGCGGCGGTGGGCGCTGGCGAGGGGCCGCCGATGAGGCCCATGGCGAGGCCGAGGAGCAGGAGCGGGGCGGCGATGAATTGGGTGCTGAGTCTGGTTTTCATGGTTGTGGGCTGTTGATTTAAAAGAGGGTGCGGACGGATGGCACTGTCGAGCTGCCTGCGACGAAGAGCGCGCTATTGGGGTAGAGCGGGTAGGCGGCGATGGCGGAGAGTTCGGAGTGGGTTGCGCCGTCGAAGATTTTCACGGCGCTGCCGCCTCTGCCGCCGGAGGCTGCGATGATGTCGGCGATGCCGTCGGCGTTCACGTCTATGGCGGCGACTCGGACGCCGTAGGTGTATTTAGGTTTCGCGGGATTCAGATCAAAAGGAAGGATCGGCGAGCCGAGGGCGAGATAGGTGAGGCCGCTGAAGGTCTCGATGAGGGTGGGCTTGCCGGTGTTGCGACCGATGATGAGGTCGGCTTTGCCGTCGCCATCGAGGTCGCCCGCTGCGACGGAGACGCCACCTTTGTAGCTGGTTTTGCCGATTTTGAAATCGTGCAGGACCGTGGTGCTGTCGCCGCTGAAGACTTTCACGCCAGCGCCGCGTGTGCCTTGGCCGACGATGAGGTCGTCTTTGCCATCGCCATTTACATCGCCGACGGCGACGCGCACGCCGCCTTTGAATTTCGTGCCGAAGGGGAGCGACTCGATGGTGATAAGGGAATTGGGGACGCTACCGCCAGCCGCGAGGTTTGAGCCGCTCAACTGTTTTCCGAACTGCGGCTCGAAGATGCGCACTTTGCCGCCACCGAGCGCGGAGCCGACGATGATGTCGTCGAAGCCATCGCCGTTCACATCGCCAGCGGTGACGAATGCGCCCTTGTCTTTCTTTCCGTCGAAGACGGCGAATTCAGAGCCGAAGGCGGTGTTGGTGATTTGCGTGCCGTCGCGTCCGTCGAAGATGCGGAGGCGGCCTGTGCCTTTGGCGGTGGTGGTGATGATGTCGTCGAAGCCGTCGCCATTCATATCGCCCACGGCGACGCGGATGCTGTCGCGGTAGGTGGGCTCGTAGGCGGTGAAATTAAACAGTTCGGTGCCGGTGGCGGGATCAAAGACGCGGATGTTTGGTGGGGCGAATTTCCTCGGCAAGGCGATGCCGGGCGAGACGACGTAGATGCCGCGATAGATCGGGGTGGTCTCGGTGTCGGTGTTATTCGCTGGCGTGGCGTCGGCACCATTGGTGGTGTCGTCGCTGATAGTGCCGGTGGTCGCGAGCTGGGTGTAGGAGGCGGGGAATGTGGTGTTTAATTTCACCGCAAAGACCGCGCTGCCGGAGGCACCGCCGCCCGCGAGTGCGCCGAGGGCGAGGGTGTAAGTATTTGGGATCATCGAGGGCACCCAGCCAGCGGTGCTGCTAAAGGAATCAAAGCTGGCATTGGCTGGGAGTGTCTCGGTGAGGAAGACGCCGGTGGCGTTCTGGTTGCCGACGTTGGCATAGCTGATCGTGTAGGCGACGCTGCCGCCGTGTGGCACGATGGCTTTGTCGTCCGCGAGCGTGAGGGTGAAATCCGGCGCGGCGTTAAGCGTGTCGGTATCGGTCGCGGTGTTGTTGCCGGGGGTGATGTCGGTGCCGTGCGTGCTGTCGTCGGCGATGCTGGCGGTGTTGGCGATGGTGCCGAGCCCGGCGGGGGCGACGGCGACGACGTGGGTGATGAAATTCACCGAGCCGCTCGCGCCTGTGGCGACGCTGCCGAGGGCGAAGGTGTATTGATTCGTCGCGCCGATTTGCGTCCAGCCGGTGTTGTCGGCGGCGAGGAAATTCATGCCCGCTGGCAGTGTCTCGGTGAGGACGACGCCGGTCGCGGTGGTGAAGCCGCTATTCGTGTAGCCGAGCGCGTAAGTCACCGTGCCGCCGGGCGCGATGGTGGTGTTGTTGTCGCTATTGGTGAGCACGAGATCCACGCCGCCCACGAGTGTCGTGGTGGTGGCGGAGTTATTGCCGGGCGTCGGATCGGTCGTGGAGGAGGAGACGGTCGCGGTATTCGAGAGCGTGGCTCCAGCCGCACTGGCGCTGGTTGCGACGACGATGGTGAAGGTGCCCGCCTCACTCGCGGTGGTGGTCGCTTTGGTAAAAGAGACGGTGCCCGTGCCGCCCACGGCTGGCGTGGTGGAAGCCCATCCACCAGGTGCCGTGGCGGAGACAAAGGTGGTGCCCGCTGGCAGCACGTCGCTGAGTGAGACGCCTTGGGCGTCGCTCGCGCCGTTATTCATAAAGGCGATGGTGTAGGTGAGCTGGTTGCCGACGAAGACGGGATCGGGCGCGTCGTTATTCGTGACGGAGAGATCGGCCTGCGTGCCCACGCTGGTCTTCACGGTGGAGGAGTTGTTGCCGGGAGTCAGATCGGTCGTCGTGGTGGAGACGTTTGCGGTATTCGTGAGCACCGTGCCTGCGGTGGTGTTTGGGTTCACATGGGCGATGAGCGTGAAGGTCTCCGTGCCGCCTGCTGGCAGCGCGCCGCCCGCAGTGGGGCCGCTGTTTTGGACGAAGGATACGAAGGTCGTATTGCTTGGCAGCGTGTCGCTGAGGGTCACGCTCTGCGCGTCGCTCGGGCCGTTATTTGTGACGGTGAAAAGGTAGGTGATGTCTGTGCCCGCGACGATGCTGGAAGGGCCAGTCTTCACGATGCTCACATCGGCGCGCGGGGTGAGGGTGTCGCTGTCGGTAGCGGAGTTATTGCCCGGCGTTGTATCCGTAAAAGTGCCCGGCGCAGTGATGGTCGCGGTATTACTGAGCGTGCCAGTGGCCGACGCTGCGACGGTGCCGGTGACGGTGTAGGTCACGCTCGCGCCGCTTGGCAGTGTGGCGGTGGCATTCAGATTACCACTGCCGCTCGCCGCAAACGCCGAGGCACCGCCCGCGCCGACGGCGGTGAAGGTGATATTGCTAAAGCTGGCCGGGAAGGTGTCGGCGATGGTCGCACCGACGACGGTGCTCGGGCCGCTGTTCGAGACGACGATGGTGTAGGTATCGCTCGTGCCGGGGATCTGCGTGGTCTTGCCGTCCGTCTTGGTGATCGAGAGGTCGCCCTGCGGCGTGAGCGTGTCGCTATCCGTCGCGGTGTTATTTGCCGGCACTCGCTCCACGAAGGCCGCTGGCACAGCGACGGTCGCGGTATTACTGAGCGTGCCGGTGGCGCTTGCGCTGATCGTTGCCAAGACCGTGTAGGTCATGCTGCTGCCGGATGGCAGGTTCACGGTGGCGTTGATATTTCCAGCGCCAGACGCTGGGCCCGTGCCGCCGCCCGCACCGACTGCGGTCCACGTCGCGCCTGAAATGCTGGCTGGGAATACGTCGCTGATCGTCGCGCCTGTCACGCCCGTGAGCCCGGGATTGCTGACGACAATCGTGTAGGTCGTGCTCGCGCCGGGGATCGTCGTGGCCGTGCCGTTGGTCTTGGTAATGGCGAGGTCCGCATCGTTATCCGTGATCGTCGCAATGTGGCTGGCAGCCGCTCCGGCGGCGATGCTCACTTGTCCACCTGTGTTATCGGTGGCGATGGCGAGTGCGAGATTCGCCGTTTCGTTACCCTCCACGAGCGCGTCGCCGAGTATCAGAAGATTGGCTGTCCGAGTCGCGCCATTCAGCGCGCCGGAGGTGAAAGTGACGAGCGCAGGCAGTGAATAATCCGCCCCATCCGTCGCTGTGCCGCCCGCTGCGGTGGTCACATTCAGCGTCACATTGCGCGAGAGCGTAGGCGTGCCCGTGCCGTTCGCGATGATCGTGAGCACAAGACTCAGTGGATCATTTGCCGCGCCTTCGTTCACGGTGCTGGTCGCCGCCGCGTAGCCGATGGTCGCCGTGTCGTTATCCGTGATCGTCGTGGTGTGAAGTGCGGCTGCACCGCTGGCGATAGTCACCTGCCCGCCAGTGCCATCCGCACCGAGCGCGACGGTGAGCGTCGCCGTCTCCGAGCCCTCCACGAGCGCATCATTCACGATGGCGAGGTTCGCCGTCTGCGTCGCGCCACTCAGCGCGCCCGCGCTGAATGTGGCGAGCGCAGGCAAAGTATAATCCATCCCGCCGCCCGTGGCCGTGCCGCCTGCGACGCTGTTCACGTTGAAAGTCACATCCCGAGCGAGTGTCGCGGTGCCCGTGCCGTTCGCGGTGATCGTAAGCACGAGGCCGAGCGCGTCATTTACTGCACCCTCACCGACGGTGCTGGTCGCCGTCGAGAAGCCGATAGTCGCCGTGTCGTTATCCGTGATCGTCGTCGCGTGGTTCGCCGCTGCGCCGCTGGCGATGGTCACTTGCCCGCCCGTGTTATCGGTGCCGAGCGAGAGCGAGAGACTCGCTGCCTCCGTGCCCTCGACGAACGCATCATTCACGATGGCGAGATTCGCCGTCTGCGTCGCACCACTCAGCGCGCCGGAGGCGAAAGTGACGAGTGCAGGCAATGTATAATCCGTGCCGCCGCCCGTCGCCGTGCCGCCCACCGTCGTTACGTTGAAAGTCACATTACGAGCCAGCGTCGGAGTGCCCGTGCCATTCGCAGTGATCGTGAGCACAAGGCCCAGCGCGTCATTTCCGCCACCCTCGCCGATGCTGCTCGTCGCCGCCGAGTAGCCGATAGTCGCCGTATCATTATCCGTGATCGTCGCCGTGACTGCGCCCGCCGTGCCGACGCCGTAGCCAGCGCCCGTCGCGAGCGTGAACGCCGCCGTCTCACTGCCCTCGACTGCCGCATCATTCACCGGCGTGAACGTCATCGCCGCCGACGCACTGCCCGCCGGGATCGTGATCGTGCTCACGCTCGCCATGCCCGCCAGCGCGTAGTCATTCGTGAGCGTCGCCGTGCCGCCCGTGGTGAAATTCACCGTCAGCGCCGTGCTCGTATCGCCCGTGCGAGTGAAAGTATAAGTCAACGGCGCGAGCGTCGCCTCCGAGGTCGTCGCGCCGGGAGTCAGCGCGAGCGTCACGATGGTGTCGTCATTTAAAATCGTGCCCGTCGCCGCCGTCGGCGCAGTGGACGTGTAGCCCGAGCCCGATGCCGCCAGCGTCAGCAAGACAGTCTCATCCGGCTCCGCCGTCGCATCCGCCGTCGGATCAATCGTCACCGTCGCCGTGCTCACACCCGCGCCAAACGTCACCGTCCCCGCCGCCGCCGCAAAAGTCGCCGCGCCACTTTGCGTGTAGTCCGTGCTAAACGCCGCCGTCCCACCCACCGTGAAATCCACCGTCAGCGCGTTCGTCGTGAAGCCTGTGCGGGTGAAAGTATAAATGAGGTTCGGCACGCCATCCTCCGCCACCGAAGTCGGCGAAACCGCCACGGAGACTGTCGCATCATCATTCGTGATCGTGCCCGTCGCGCCTGTGCCAGCAGGGTTGTAGCCCGTGCCGCTCGTCACCGTGAGCACCGCCGTCTCATCGCTTTCCACGACGTTATCCACCGTCGGATCGAGCGTCACCACCGCCGTCGTCGCGCCCGCGCCAAACGTCACCGTGCCACTGCTCGCCCCAAACGTCGCCGCGCCGCTCTGCACGTAATCAGTGCCAAATGCCGCCGCACCACCGACGCTGAAATTCACCGTCAGCGCGCCCGCCGTCACACCCGCGCGGGTGAAAGTGTAGAGCAAATTGCCTGCGCCATCCTCACTCACCGAGCCCGGCGAAACCGCCACAGAGACATCCGTATCATCATTGAGGATCGTGCCCGTCGCCGCCGCAGGCGAGCCCACCGCGTAGCCCGTGGTGCCGCTCGTCACGGTCAGCGCGACCGTCTCATCGGCCTCCACCGTCGTGTCGTCCGTCGCGCTCATCACGACTGTCGCCGTCGCCGAGCCCGCCGCAAAAGTCACCGTGCCCGTGCCCGTGCCCGAATTAAAAGCCACCGTGCCCGTGCCGCTCGCGAGCGTGAAATCATTCGCCGCTGAGGCCGTCCCGCTCGTGCTGAAATTCACCGTCAGCGCGTTCGTCGTCGGCGTCTGGCGGGTGAAAGTATAAGTGATCGTGCCCGAGCCATCCTCATTCACCGAAGCTGGCAAAGCCGCCACCGTCACGCTCGGGAAAGTCACCGTCGTCACCGTGGGATTCGCCGCACCTGCGACGGCGGGGTCGTCGCTCAACACAGCGCCAGTCTCAGTCGAGGAGGCAGTGCCTTGGTTGGTGATCGTCGCCGCAGTGTTGTTCGAATTGATCTGCGCGTTGAATTTCACCGTCACACTTTTGCCCACGGGCAGAGAGCCAATCGTGATCGGCGAAAAAGCAAAATCCGTCCCGCCCGCAAGATGCGGCACCGCACCATCCGCCTGATGCGCGCTGGCCAAGCGACGTTCCCCTTGGCCGATGAAGCCATACATGATGTTCGCCGCATCCGCGCTGACGTAAGTATCCTCCAGCCCGAGCTGATGCCCCAGCTCATGCACGATGGTCGTGAGCGCATCCACGCGCCCCGCCGCTCCACCGCTGGCTGTTGCCGCAAGCTTCGTGCCTGCGCCGGCAAACTCGCTGTCGTCATTTGGCGTCGCATCAATGAACCACGCATTGCCCGCCGCATTGCTATCCAGCACCACATGGCCCGCCGTCGCCTCGCCGAGATACCAGCCCGGCAAATCCTGCACGCTGAACGTGACATTGTGCAGCAGCGCGCTCTGCGCTGGCGTAAGGCCCGTGGCCTCCCAGCGTGCAATCGCCGCACCCACGAGCGAGTCCAGCTCGGCTTGCGAAAGGATGCCGTCGTCCACGATCACCGGCGGCTGCACGACTGGCGGCACGACGACTACGCTCTCGCCCGGAGGCAGCACGACCGGCACGACTGGCACGATTGGCGTGATGATTTGATCCCCCGCAGACGGCGCAAAAAAGAGCGGCGGCTGGCTGGGCAGTGTCGTGACGAGGTTGATCGGCGAGACGGTATTCGTGATGAGATCGAGCGGCCCGACGTTGTCCGCCACGAGCACGGTGTTCACCTGCGCTTCCGTGGCATTCGTCACCGCTCCAGCACCAGAGCCATTCCGAGAGAGATTGATCGGGGCCGTAGCGACGCCGACATTTCCCAGAAATACATCAAACGAATTATTCGGATCAGAATTCGTCAGCGTGTTTTTGTTCGCCGCGACGCTCGCGCTGCCGATGACGATGTTCAGCACATTCGTATCCGTGGCGAGATTGCCCGCATACGCCCAGATGCCCGCAAAAGCTCCAGCCGCAGCCGTCCCCGGCTGGCGGATGATGTTGCCCAAGACCGTCGCATCTATCGTCGCGTTCCCATCCACCGCGCCGATTTGGACGCCCGACTGCCCGTAGTTCTGAATCGTATTCCCCTGCACGAGATAGCGCGTGCCGCCAAGCGAGCCATTATTGCCATCCGCAAAAAGCCCGAGGGTGTCCGCCCCATTGCCGCCGCCCGAAAATGCGACGCCACTCGTGCCGAAAGTATTGTTCACGATCTTGCCGTAAAAAGTGCCCGCCCCATTGACCATCCCCGCCGTCAAAATGCGTCCCACATTCGACGGGGGGGTAGAAGAGCCGTTGCCCTGCGTGAAGGTATTATTGTGCAGATCAAACGTCACAAACGTGTTCGTCCCCGTGCCATTGAAAACCAGCAGATTACTGGCACTCACGGTGTTCGGATTGGTATTCTTAAAAGTGCTGCCATCCACCGCGATATTCATCGTCGCGCCGAGCTGCGCGTTTGTCTGGATCAGGTTTTGCCGCGCAGAGGTAAATTGGCTTGAACTTGTGACGATCAAATTCACCGTGGTCGTCGCGCCCTCCGCTTCGAGATATAACGCGTCCGACGCCGTGGCCGCCGTGAGGCTATTGCGCAGCGTCGAGTTGGTGATCGTCAGACTCGTGAGCGTCCCCGTGTTATTCGCCACCGCGACCGTGCGCGAAAAGCCATTGTCCAGCGTGCTGTTGCTGATCGTCGCCGTGCCGAGCAGATTAAAAAAGCGCACGCTACCTTCGCCCTGGAAACCTGCGGCATCCGTATCCGCCGTGTTGCTCGTCCCGTTCGCCGAAATCGTGCCGACGGTGGAATTATCGAGCGTAAAGCCAGTGACGTTATTTCCCCGGATGCCGTAGTTCTGGTTCCCCTCAATGTCCACGCGCGTCAGCGAAACATTCCTCGTGCTGTTTAAATAAACACCGATGCCGCTCGTCGCGCTGCCATCCGCGCCCGTCTTGCCGCTGATGATGCCGCCGGAATTTGCCGAGCCCGTGCCCGTGACCGTGAGGCCACCGCTCGCACCCGTCGTATCCAGACTGATGCCCACACTCGCGCCAGCGCCCGAGGCGATACTTTGGAAAGTCAACGCACTCGCCGAGATCGTCGTATTCGCCACGATCAAACCCGAGCCGCTCGTCGTCGCAATCGTATTCCCCGCGCCCTGCACACTGATCGTCCCGCCGCCCGTCGCGCTAAAGCCCGTGCCCGTCGTCGTCGTGATCGCCAGCCCGCCGCCGGTAAAATTGATCGTCCCACCCGTATTGTTCGTGAGCGTTACCGCCGCGTTCAAGCTGGTGTTCAGCGTCTTCGTCGCGCTGGTGAAAGCGATGGTCGCGCTATTGCTGTTCTGCACGAGGATGCCGGTGCCCGTGTCGCTGATCGTGCCGGAGATCGTGGTGTTGCCCGTCTCGTGATTATTGATCGTGACCGAGTGCCCGGCGGTATTCGTGATATTTGCGCCAAACGAAATCACACCCGTTCCGCCGCTCACCGAAAAGTCGTCGCCGCCGACCGTGCCGAAGGTGCCTCCGCCCACGGTGAATGTTCCCGTGTGATTCACCAGCGCCACACCAGTGCTACCGACTGCGCTCATGTTCAGCGTCGGGAAATTGATGTTCACCGCACCGCCGCTCACGACTATTGCGTTGACGCCGACATTCGTGAGCGAAGTCGCGCCCGTCACGCTGAGGCTGCCGTCCACGCTCGTGAGGCTCATCGCGCTAAACGCCGTGCTGTTCGTCGAGATGCTATTAAAAGTCGCCGCGAGCGTGCCCGTATCCAGCAGCAGCGTCACACCATTGCCGCCGAGCGTCACATTGCTCACCGTCAGCGTGCCAAAGCTCGTGCCGTTGATGTCCACACTCGAATCGCCGACCGTGAAACCCTTGAGCGTATTGTTTGTCGAAAGTGTGACCACCGTGCCGCTCGTATTACTGAGCAGCGGCACCCCGCCCGCCGCATTCAGCGTGAACCCGCCCACGATCAGCGCATCATTTTGCCCGTGCAAAGTCTGCGATGCCTCAAGCGTGATCCCGCCCGTGTAGGGCACGCCCGTGCCGCTGTGGATGTAAAGGATGTCGCCCGCGCCGTCCGGATCCGTTGCCGAAACATTCAGCGGTGCCAGCGTGGTGAAAGGCCGCGTCGAGCGTCCATCGCTCGCTCCATTCGTGCCCGCGTAGCTACTATCCACATACCACACCTTCTGCGCGCCCACCGTGATCGTCGCCGTGCCCACGCTCGTCAGATCGTCCGCGTTCCCCGCGACGCCATCTATTCCTTTATCCGTGATCGTGTAGTGGAAAGTATCCACGCCCGTGAAACCGACCGCTGGCAGATACGTGAAATGCCCCGCCGCATCCACACTCACCGTCCCACTATTCGCACTCGCCGCCTCGAAAGTTTTCAGCGTGAAAGTATCGCCCAAGAACTCCGAGTCATTTGCAAAAAGCCCGCCCGCCACCTGCGCCGCCGGGAAGGCCCCGTGCGTCACGCCGACTTCCAGCAGCGTATTCGCCACAGCGGAGAAAGTATCATCCAGCGCGAGCGGCGACACATCCACCGAGCCCAGCGTCGAGTTCCCATCCAGCACATCGTTAAAGGTCACATTCGTCAGATCCACGCTGCCATTATTCGTGAGCGTGACGGTGTAAAGGATCGTGTCCCCCGGCTGGAAAAACCCATCCCCATTCACATCCCCACCCGGCGCAAAAACCGCCACCTTCGTCACGCTCAGACCCACCGCCGCCGGAGCGATGCGCGACTCTAGGGGTTCGATACTACTGTGCTTCCGCTTTGTGGGTTTCTTGGCGAAGGCTTGGGCGAGGATCAGGTTGCGAGTGCTCATAATAGATAATTTGGGAATACAGACGTTTGTGAAAAACCGCCACAAAGTGCGCGGCAAGCAAGCTACAGACAACCCACCCGAGCCTGTTTTGCGAGCCCTATTTTGCTCATTCCAAAAAACGAGAGCGCCATACGCTTGCCCGGATTATTCCACCGTCGCAGTCTCGCGCCATGCGTTCGCTCATCGTGCTCATTTTCGCCCTCGCCCTCCAAGCTGCCGCTGCGCCGCCGAGCCTCGCTGCGCTCATGCGCCGCTACGCCCACGACGACGCCCGGCTGGCTACTGCACTACGCTACGAGCGCGTGCAGTCTGGAGTGCGCGAGCAAGTATGGGCGCTGGAGACGGGCGAGGTGCTGAAGGTCGCACGCGCCTCGCATGACGAGAAAAAAGACGAGCTGGAGGAATACTCCACCGACGACTACGGCAACGTGTATTTCGCCTTCCGCAAAGTCACCACACACGAGGCAGACGGCGGCTCTCGCGTGAGCGAAGAGCGCACATACATGGATGATTCCGAGACACTCCAAAAGACACGCCGCACCGCGAGCTTCCCCTCTGGCGTCGCACCGGAGATCGCGGACAAAGCTCCTGCCGAAAAGCTCGCGATAACCAAGTCCAGCGACGAGGCGCGCACTTTAAACAACACGACGAGCGAAGTCATCGCCGCGCTGTGCGTGCCCGAGCGACTCGCCCACGATCCCGCGAAAGACGCGCCTGCGGAGTGGCAGCGCGTGAAGCTCGTGCAGGGTTCACTTTCGCCCGATGGGCACACCGCGCTGGCCATCGCGCCAAAGAAAGAACCCTTTGCGTGGGCCGACCACGCAGGCTCGCCCCTCGGCGGCTACACGATGGAGGTGGACGCCGCCGTGAACTACCTCGCCGACCTGCAAACCCACCGCCTGCTCGGCAAAACGCTGGGCACCCACTTCGGCACGCGGGCGCGCTACAACCACCGCCAGTGCATCTTCGCATGGTCGCCGGACTCGCGCATTTTCCTCCAGCTCGATGTGGCAAAATGGAGCTACGTGGACTGCTACATCGGCCAGCTCCGCGACGGCAAACTCGCCCCCGTGCAAGACCTCGGCGCAGCCGTGGAAACGCGCGCCAAGGAATTCCTCGCCGCCACGAAAAACCGCGCCTACCGCCACCATGCAAAAGAAATGGTCACAACACTCTACCAGCCCGTGCTGCAAAACGACGGCACTGGCACACTTCAAGTCTCGCTCGAAGTGCCCAAGTCCGCCGAGACCGACGCCCGCGCCACCGTGCAAGTCCGCTTCCGCCTCACCGCCGATTCGCGCCTCGAAATCCTCGGCGCGACCCTCGTGCCGGAGTAGGTCAACGCGAGCCGAAATAGAAGAGCATCAGCGCCAGCGGCAGAGCCTCCAGCTTATCGCCAAAGGGCATCTCCTGCTGCCAACCAAACATCTGCACCGAGATCGCCAGCCCCACCGCCGCCAGCGTCACCAACGCCTTCACATCATCGAACCACGAGACACGCGACGAAGCCGCGCGTCCCTTCGTCCACCACGTCACCACGGTGCCAAATCCGATGCCGAGGAAATACGAGCCCACGCTGATGAAGACAGGCATCGCCACGGCGTCCATCAACCGGTGCTGAGTGGCGAGGAAAATGGCCAGCCCCACGAACGCCAGCACGATCATCGTCCGCAGCGAATGACGCGGCAGATAGAGCGGATTCACGTCATCCTCCAGCAGTCCTTCTTCCTTCAGCCGCGCCCGCATTTCCGCCGAGAGCGGCACAAATCGGCGATGCGCGAAATAATGCGCCAGCACGATCATCAACGACTCAAACCACAGCAGCCCCACGCGCAGCCCGCGCCCCGTCTGCACCACGATGAAACCCACCGTCATCAGCGTCAGCAGCGCGCGGATGCTCCCCTGCGGCAAGCCCAGCGCCGTGCGAGCACGCCCCGGATGAAGCGGGCGAAATGGGTCGAGTTCATTCATCGCAAGGATTGGTGGCGGCGGGGAAAAGCGCCGCCGCAAACGGCAGCCATATCGCCACTACTTTTCCAGCTTCTCCACTGGCAATTTATCCCGCGTTTCCTCCTCATCCAGCAACGTCGCGCGCTGGTGCAGGATGCGGTCGAGACGCCCCCAGTGAAACCACAAGCCCACGATGTTTTCGTAGCGTTTGATGACCACTTGATGATTATCCACCGCCAGCAAATCCCCGCCGCCAAAGCCCAGCAGCGTCTCCAGCACGTCGCGATATTTTGTGACGAAGCGCAGCCCCGTGCGATCCGTCAGCTCCGAGCCCTCACCGAAGTGAAACTCCGCGATTTCATTGGGACTGAATTTCTTTTTCCGGTTAAAGCCCATCTCAAAAAGCGACGCCACCCACGGGATCAGCAGCAGCCAGCAAATGACCAATACCGTGCCGTGATCAAACTTCGGATCGAGCGCCAAGAAATGATTTAAGATCGTGCCGAGGATCACGATATTTTTCAGCCCCTCCATGTATTTCGCAAAGAGCCACAGCACGGCGATCACGAGCGAGCAGAGCAGCAGCTTTTTCAAACTCAGATCATACAAGATGGCGACGAGGAAATAGAGCAGCACACCGATGAAAATCCACGCCCCCGCGCGCTCGCCAAGCACCGTCGGCACGAGCTGATGGAGCAAGAAGCCCGTGGCGATCACCACCCAAAGAAAGAACGCTGGCGGCGCAGAATACAGCACGACCTCATCCACTTTTTTCGAGCCGCCCACCAGCCGCCCTACGGCCACAAAAGGCGCAGCAATCACGCGCCGGATGGATGCAAAAATTTGGATTTTCGCCTGCGGTTTTTCAGACGTTGCCTGCGGTTCTTGTGGATCAGCCATGTGAGGGTGATTCTCTCGCGGGAGGCCGTAGTGCAAGCGGAATGTTTTTTGCGGCGGAAGAGTCCTCCTTAAAAATTAAGAGTTCGGAGTTAAGAGTTCAGAGTTCAGCCCGCCGCAGGCGTTGAGATTTCCGCGAGAGATGCAGACCCTGCGGGCGGCTGAACTCTTAACTCTTAACTCCGAACTCCTAATTTTTAACGCCGAGCTCCGTGCAATCCGTCTTCTTTTCCCTCGCCAAGCCCCAGGTGCATTCCCTAGAAAGCCCGCCCTTTTATGTCCGACGAAATTCGCCAGCTCCGCTTGGGGCTACCATCCGGGAGCTTGCAGGAGCCTACCCTCGCACTCTTTGCCAAAGCAGGATTCACCATCGTGATCCCCAGCCGCAGCTACAAACCGAGCGTGGACGATTCCGAGCTAGTCATCCGCCTCCTCCGCGCGCAGGAAATCTCCCGCTACGTCGAGCACGGCTTCCTCGATTGCGGGCTCACCGGCAAAGACTGGATCGAAAATAACGGCAGCGACGTGCTCGCCCTCGCCGAGTTTCTTTTTAGTAAAACGAGCGCAAAACCCACGCGCTGGGTCCTCGCCGTGCCGGAGGATTCCCCCATCCGCACCGTCGCCGATTTGCAGGGGAAAGTGATCGCCACCGAGGCCGTCGAGCTCACCCGCCGCTTCCTAGCCCGCCACGGCGTCACCGCCGAAGTCGAGTTCTCGTGGGGCGCGACCGAGGTGAAAGTGCCCGACCTCGTGGATGCCATCGTGGACGTGACGGAGACGGGCTCCTCGCTGCGCGCCAATAAACTGCGCATCCTCGAAACGCTTATGGAAAGTGTCCCGCAATTCATCGCCAACAAAGCCGCCTACGCCGACGACTGGAAGCGCGAGAAAATAGAAAAGATCGTCCTGCTCCTCAACGGAGCCCTCGCCGCTCGCGACAAAGTCGGCCTCAAAATGAACCTCCCCGAAGCCAAGCTCGCCGGCCTCCTCGCCGCCCTCCCCTCGCTTCGCCGCCCCACTATTGCAAAGCTCTCGGAAGATGGCTGGGTGGCCGTGGAGACCGTCATGGAAGAAAAGATCGTCCGCGAAATCATCCCTCAACTCAAAGCCCTCGGAGCCGAAGGCATCATCGAATACCCGCTGAACAAACTGGTCTATTAGCGCGCTGCCCGCGCCAGCCGCGCCAGCTCCGGCTCCGCCAGCACCGCATCGGTGAAGGTCGCGTGGTTCGGCTGCCAGCCGAGTGCGCGGAGTTTTGCATTGCTCACACGCTTGCTCGTCCAACCGCGTTTGCGATTTGGGTCTATCGGGCCACTTGGCGGCAGCGCGCGTGCAAAGTGCGCTGCAAGCCATTCGTATAGCTCCCGCTGCGGCGTAGGCTGGTCATCGCACACGTTGTAAATGCCCGGCTCCCCGCGCTCGGCCAGCACTTGCAGCGCACTCGCGATATCGTCGCGGTGGATTTGATTCACCACCCGCGAGCCATCCCCCTCAATCACCGCTTCCCCGCTAAAAAACTTCCGCAGCAGCACCGATCTCCCCGGCCCATAAATACCCGCAAGCCGCGCCACGATCCCTCCAGCAGCTAGCGTGAGCTGCTCCGCCTCACGCAAGATACGACCTGTTTCACGCGGTGGCTCGGCGGCGCTCTCCTCGTCCACAGAGCTGCCATCCGTCTGCGCATACACACTCGTGCTGCTGGTGAAAATGAACCGCTTCGGCGCGAAGATTTCGCAGAGATTGCGTGAGCCTTCGAGATACACCGCGCGATACGCCTCGGCCCCGCCGTGGCTGGAACTGGCGCAGTGGATCACCGCATCCGCGCCGCGTTCCCGCGCGAGTCGCTCCACACTTTCACGCAGTGAAATGTCACACACTGCGCTGCGAAATGGCTCCCTCGCTAGACGCGCCAGCGACTCCGCCGAGTGGGCGAGTGCCAGCACCTCCCAGCCCGCTACGGCAAAAAGCCGCGCCGTCGCGAGCCCGGAAAAACCACAACCAGCGAGGATGAGACGCGCCATTTTTCAGCTCCCCACGTAAAGCGAAAACTCCAGCCGCTTGCTCAACATTTTGTCCCCATCGAAGACGAACCAACTGTCCAGCTTTTGCCCCACGATCACCTGTGGGAGCCAGTGTTGATCGTCTTCCCACATCTCGTGAAATGGCAGCGCATCCACGGCGAACCAGTGCGGCACAGCCTCGTCTGTCTCGATGAATTCACCGCTGTAATCGCGCGCCAAAAATACCGCACAGTGCAGGCTATAGCCGTCCACAAATTGAAACCGCAACACGCCGCGATCCTCCACTTGCAGCGGCGTCACCCCGATCTCCTCCTGCACTTCGCGAATGGCCGAAGCCAGCGCCGTCTCACCCGGCTCCAGCTTACCGCCCGGCCCATTGATTTTCCCCGCGCCGAGTCCGCGCTTTTTCCGAATGAGCATCACGCGCCCATCTTTCACGATGAAGCACAGGTTCGCATACTCGCGTGGTTTCCAATTCGTCCAGTCCATGCTGCGAGCTAAAAGCGAGGCACCACGAGTGACGAGTGGAAAGTGACGCAGCGCGTCGCTCGCCTTTATCCTGGGCATTTGTAGAGTCGCGTTTTGAAATCATGGAATCTGTTTTGAACCATCTTCTGGAAGCGAATCGTTGCCTGCAAGCTGGGCAGCTCGCGCAAGCCGAGTCGCTCTTTATGCGGGAGATCGAGCGCGATCCCACCAACGCATCCGTGATGCACCAGCTCGGCGTGCTGGCGCATCAGCGAGGGGATGGTGTGGGAGCTGTCGCGTTTCTCCGGCGGGCAGTCGTGGCTGCGCCGGGGAATGATCTTTTTGCCAATAACCTCGGAGTCTTGCTAGAGCAACAGGGGGACTTGATCGAGGCGCTGGCGTGCTACGAAGCCGCTCTGGCACTGAATCCCGAGCGAGCAGGCGTGCATTTCAACCGTGCGAATACGCAGCGTGCATTGGGGCGCGAGGAGGAGGCGCGCGAGGGATTCCGAGATGCGATCCGGTGCGATGAAAATCACTCATCAGCACTACACAATCTCGCCGTGCTGCTGAAAGAAAACGGCGAACGCGAAGAGGCCGAGCCGCTCTTTCGCCGTTCGCTAGCACTCGATCCGCAAAATGTGGACGCCCACGTAAATCTCGGCGCTCTGCTACAGTCACTCGGGCGCTTGGAAGAGTCGCTCGCGTGTTACCGCGCGGCGGCGCAACTCCAGCCGGAATCGCCGGAAGCGGCGGCAGGCGAGGCGACGATCCTAGAGCAGCGTGGCGAGGTAGATGCCGCGTGCGAACGGCTACTGCCCGTCATGCGCCACTCATCGGCGCACCCGGATGTGGCCACCATCTTTGCTAATCTCGCTCGCCGACTACAGCGCGAAGACGAGGCGCTGGAGCTGCTCACGCGCATCGCCGAGCGCACCGATCTCGTGCGGGAAAAAATGCAGGCTGTCTTGTTTGCGCTAGGTCGCTTGCATGATGCGCTGGGACATTTTGAAAAGGCGTTTCACTCCTACGAGCGCGCAAATCAACTCCATCTGCACGCCTTCGACTCAGCGACTTTTCACGCCTTCGCCGACAGCGTGATCTCTACGTTCAGTGCCACTTTTCTACGCGAAGCGCCGCGTGCTCAGAACGGCTCGAAACTGCCCATTTTTGTCGTCGGGATGCCTCGCTCGGGCACTTCTCTCGTGGAGCAAATCCTCGCGACTCACCCCGCTGTTTTCGGCGCGGGCGAGCTGGCGGAGATTGAATCGCTGGCTCTCGCCCTGCCGGGTCGCTACCCGGAGTGCATCCCCACGATCACGCAGGGCGCGCTGGATGTCGCTGCTGCCCATTACCTTTCCACACTCCGCCAGCTCGCGCCGGATGCGGCGCGTGTGGTGGATAAGATGCCGGGGAATTTCATGCACCTCGGCTTCATCGAGCTGCTTTTCCCCAAAGCGCGCGTGGTGCATATCCAGCGGGACCCGCTGGATACGTGCCTCTCGTGTTACTTCCAAAATTTTAACAGCGGCCACGAATACTCCTCTGACCTCACTCAGCTCGGCGAAGTCTATCGCGCCTACGAGCGTGTGATGGCTCATTGGCGCAAAGTGACGCGCGTGCCGTTGCTGGAAGTGCGCTACGAAGATCTCGTGCATCACCAAGAACGCGAGACGCGGCGACTGCTGGATTTCTGCGGACTGAGCTGGGATACGGCTTGTCTGAACTTCCACAAAACGCGGCGAGAAGTGCGCACCGCGAGCTATGACCAAGTGCGCCAGCCGCTTTACCAAAGCTCTGCGGGCAGGCACGCAAACTACTCCGCTTTCCTCGCGCCACTGAGAGCGGCGTTGGGGTAATCGCACTGCGTGAAATTTCCTACAGCCGCGATGCGAATTGCTCCACGATCTCGCGTTCAGCTTTCGCATCGAAAGGAAGCCCGTTGATCTGCGCGAGGGCGGCGGAGCGGCGGAGCGCGACTTCGGCCTCGCGGCGGTAAGCGGTGGCGAGGGTGGCGCGGAAGTCGTGCGTGGCGGGCAGACCCTCGGCAGCGAGTTGGCGGAAGAGCTCGGCGGCAATCTCCCCCGCCATATCCGCGAGCGCCGTGGCTGCTGGCTGGTGCTTGTGATCGTAGCTGCTGCCGCCGCCGACTTGGCAGACTTCGCGCGGGTCGAGGTGTCGGAAGACATCGCACAGCATCCCCAGCTCCAGCCCCCAGCCATTCGCGATGGGTAGCGCGGCGGCGGCGGTGCGGGTGAGTGCGATCTCCCCCGCGAGCGGGTAGCGGAAGCTGAGGAGGAAATCGAGCAACGGCTGGTGCCCGAGCACGCGCACACAAGCGTGAAGCAGTGGGGCGAAGAAGAGCCGCGTGACTCGTCCATAAAGGCGATCCGTCACGCGCGAGTAGTAGGCTTTTGAAAAAGAAAACCCAAGGTGCGTCACAGCGTAGCAGAGCCGCGCGAGGTCTTGGCGCTGGAAGCTCGCGACATCGCAATCCTGCGTGGCCAGCACCGCAACGCGCCCTTCCGCGCAGAGCAGGCGGAAGGCAGCGGCGACGTTTGCGCCTTTACCAGTGGGCACTTGCTCATTCCACAGCACGCGCACGGGCTGCGGCAGCGGGGAGAAAAGCTCGCTCGCCCGCGACTGCGCGCTGGGGTCGGGGCCATTCATGCTGACGACGATTTCACTCAGCCAATCAGCCCCCGCAAGCTGCTCCACGATGTGCGCCAGCGCAGGCCGCTCCAGTTCTGCCGAGTAGCAAGGCAGCACGAGCGCAACGGGCAGCGCACTCGCACAAAGCTCGGTCTCCAGCGCGCCCAGATGGCCTTCATTCAGCCGCTGGAGCGTGGTGATGAGGCCGGCCTGTGCGAAGTCGCTCATCGCCCTACTCAGGCCGCACGGTGACGGCGACGCAGGGCTGTGTGAAAGTGCGCGCGGCGACCTCGCGCACTTGCTCCAGCGTGACAGCCTCCACCCGCGCACGCAGCGTGCGGTAATGCGAATGGCCGAGGCCATACAGCTCGTCGAGCGCGCAGCTAAACGCCAACGCGCCGTCGCTCTGATTGCGAATCTCCTGCGCGCCGAGCAGCTTTTCTTTTGCCCGCACCAGCTCCTCCGGCGTGAGCCCGCCGATGGCGAGGGCGGCGACTTCGCCCGCGAGAGCCGCGCGCACTTCGGCGACTTTTGCGGGATCGGTGCCGACGTAGAAAGTGAAGCAGCCGCGTGCGAGGCCGAGGAGATTGCTACTGCCCACGAAGTAGGCGAGGCCCATCTCTTCGCGGATGCGATTGAAGAGCCGCGAGCCGAGGTCGCTGCACGCTTCGTCAATCAGCTCCAGCGCCGCGCGATCCGGCGAAAAGAGATCAATGCCGGGGTAGCCGAGCATGAGCACGGCCTGCGTCTTGGGCTTGAATTCCGTGGCGTCAATATCCACCACGAGCGGAGCGGGCTGCGGGATGGTGGAAAGAGCGAGCACGCCACTCGGCAGCGCGCCGAGGGTGCGCGTGACGATGGCGAGCACCTCCTGCGCGCTCACCGCCCCGAAGACCGAGAGGACGCAGTTTTCCCCGCACAAAAGCTGGTCGCGAAAAGCCGCGAGATCCTCGCGCGAGATGGCCGCCACACTCTCCGGCGTGCCGAGCGTGCGCAGGCCGAAGGGATGCTCGCCGAAGATTTGCGAGCGCATCGTATTGCGCGCGGCGCTGGTCATCTCCTCCTCGTCGGCTTTGATGCTCGCGAGCTGCACATCCTTTTCGCGAGCGACGGCTTTCTCGGGAAATGCGGCGTGCATCACCACGTCTGCGAGCAGCTCCACGCCGAGCGCGAGATCGGGCGCGAGGATTCGCGCGGAGACGGAGAGGCTGTTGTTCCCACTATCGCTGCCGAGGCTGCCACCAGCGGCCTCGATGGTGTCCGCGATTTCGTCCGCACTGCGCGTGGCGGTGCCTTTCATCAGCGTGCGTGCGAGCAAGTGGGAGATGCCGTTTTTCTCCCGCGTCTCGGCGAGCAGCCCGCCGCGAAACGTCGCAACCAGCGAGACTAGCGGGAGCCGCCGATCCTCGCGAACCAGCAGCCGCAAGCCATTGGCGAGGGTAAAGCTCTCGATGCTCGCCGTGCTGGCGGCGTTTTTTTTCTGCGTGCTGCTGGCGAGGGAGCCGGGTGGATTCAGCGAAGAAACACAGAGATTACTCTCGTGAAAATACTCGCGCGCCACGCGGCGAATATCCTCCGCCTTGGTGCGCTGCGCCGCCTCCAGGTAGTCGTGCGTAAAGCGCAGGCTGCGGGCGTAGAGCCAGTTCGAGCCGATGTCCGTGGCCTTGCCGCGCATCGTCGTGAGCGCGTCGAGTTGGTGGCTGAGAAATTGCCGACGCGCTTTCGCCAGCTCGGCCTCGGTCACGCCATTCGCCTTCACCTCTTCCATCAAAGCGAGCACCTCACGCCGCACGGCGTCGGTCTTATCCGGGTCGAGCATCGCATCCACGCCAAAGAGCCCCGCGCTTGCTGGCGTGTAGCACCACGCATCCACGCTGTGGACGAGGGCCAACTCCTCGCGCAACCGCCGATACAGCCGCGCGCTGCGTCCCCCGCCGAGCACCGTCGCGAGCAGATCGAGCGCCGGCAGATCGGGGTGCGTGATCGCCGGGACGTGCCACGTCAGCCCGAGCCGCGTCAACTCCGTCTCGAATTCCGAATGTTGCTCGCGCCGCCCGAGCTGCGTGGGCTCCGCCGGGATGAGCACATCCGCCAGCGCACGGCGCGGGTGCGCTTTGAAAAACTCTGCGAGCTGCGCGTGAACCGCATCCGCATCCACATCGCCCACGACGACGAAGAAAACATTATTCGGCGCATACCGCTCGCGGTAGTAGGCAGCGAGGTCGTCGCGGGTGAGCGCATTGAAAACATCCAGATGCCCAATGATCGGGTGCCGCAGCGGGTGCGCGGCAAAAGCCGTCGCGAAGAGCTGCTTGCCCGCCACGCTGTCCGCATCGTCAAAGCCCATCGCAAACTCCCGGCGGATCACCTCCTGCTCCTTCACGAGTTCCTCCGCAGGCAACGTGGAATTCATCAGCGCATCCGCCAGCAGATCCAGCACAGGAGCCACTCCGCGCACCGGCACATCCACCCAATACACCGTGCGATCAAACGACGTGTAGGCATTGATGTAGCCGCCATGATCCTGCACCGTCCGCGCAAAATCCTGCGGCCCGCGCGTGGGCGTGCCTTTGAAAATCATGTGCTCCAGCAAATGCGAAAGCCCCGCGCCCACCCAGCGCCCCTCGTGGATGCTCCCCGTCTTCACCCAAGCCTGCACGCTGGCCACCGGCGCAGAGGAATCCTCCTGCACGAGCACCTCCAGTCCATTCGGCAGGGTAAAAATGCGGGCGGTTGGCTCGGGGAGCGTGATGTTATTGGTCATGTAAAAAAGTGATAACGCGGGAAGCTCCTCCACGCCTTCCGTGGCTTCTAAAAAGCGAAGTCCTACGACTTCACTGGGCTCGTCTCCTTGGCCGGGCCGCGGCGGCGCCGTGCCTTTGCCGGCAGGTAGGGCGCGACGAAGGCCTCCTTAAACGTATAGACCGCCTTGAAGTCTGCCCTGGAGTCCTTCGCGCTTTTTCCAAAGTGCCCGACCTCGATCAGATTCCACACAATCTCGCCGAAATCCTCCGTCTTCGTGATGCCCCAAAACTCCAGCACCGTCGGCACCATCGGCCCAAACTGTTTCAGCGCGAGATGGCGAGCCGCCTCACTGATTTGCTGCCCGTTGACGTGCCCTCCCTCGCCCACCTGGCGTTTGCGCAGTTTCATAGCGACATCGAGCGCGTCCCTCACAAAGGCGTAGGCGTCGCGCTCGTAGCGTTGATCGGTTTCGGTGATGAGTAGGACGGCTTGCTGGAAGTCGAGTTGTTGCATCGGACACCAACGTATTCCACGCACGCTGGGGCGTCAACGGTGGTGCGATTTCGACACAAAAAAGCCTCCGCCCGTAGTGCAGGCGGAGGCTTTGTAAAAGTGATGGGTGATTTACACGCCGTCGTCGCCGATCGCCTCCACCGGGCAACCCTCCATGGCCTCTTTGCAGAGAGATTCCTCCTCGGGCGACTCGGGTTGTTTATAGAGGTAACTGTGTCCACCGTCGTCATTGCGTTTGAAATTTGCGGGCGCAGTTTCGCGGCAGAGGTCACAGTCAATGCACTGGTCGTCCACGTAGATTTTACCAGTGATGTTTTCAGGATATTTGTTCGCTAGATCAGCCATAAGAAAGGCCGCGAAACGTAGCGGCACATTATGGGAGGGCAACTTTTTTTTCACATTCACCGAGCCGCTGAATCCATCAGAGCCCTATTCGGGAGATGCCGAATAAAGCGAAGAGCCGACCACGGAAGGCACGAAAAAGAACTACAAACCCTGCGACATTGCTCGGAAGCAGAACCCTCGCCGTGTCCTTCCGTGGACTAAATCAGCGCCCCCCTTGCGAAAGTAGTCCGCGACTTCAGGGGACTCCCGGAAACTCGGGAGACGCAATCTGAAGTGCGGGGGCATAACCCCGCTTTGGCGGGCGAGGAACGAGCGGGTGGGGAAGTCGCTCGCCATTCCGACAGTGTGCCCACCCGAAGGCCCCTCCAGAGCGGGGTCATGCCCCCGCACTCCAGAGGCACCGCTCGTAAGTCCCAAAGTGTCAGTTTTCGGGAGTGCCCTTTAGTCGGCACGATGGGAGAGACCGATTGCGCGTGGGAGTTCACTGGATGCGCGTCTTTGCGCGGCGTCCACGTTTTCTCTTCGCAGCGTCATGCCGACTAAAGTCGTGGACTGCTTTCACCCAGAGCCATCAGAGGAGTAAAAACAGCCATCTTGGCTATTGAATTGATGATAAAGACTATTACATTCACCACCGCTCACGTATCACCTTACGCAACGCACACCGCTTTTTTTACTATGAAAATGATCCATCGCCTCTTTTGCGCCGTCGCAGTCTTGCTCGGTATTTTTTCTCAGTCCGCTTCAGGCGTTTCCGCCACGATCAAGGCCAACGACGATGCCGTGAGCATCACCGCCCGCGCACTGCCGATCACCCTCGATCACTTGACGGATAACGACACCAGCTCGGGCTCAATTTTCATCTTCAATGCTTCCCAGCCCAGCACTGGGACTGTTCAGTTAAAGCCCAATAACGTCATCGTCTATACCCCGAGCAACAAGTTTTCCGGCACGGATACTTTTACCTACTCGATCAGCACTTCCGCGAATGGCACAGGCGCGATTTCCACGGCATCAGTGACGATTCGCAATCCTTACATCATCGGGCGAGGCGTATATTCCACCGAGATCGCAGGCCCCACACCCGCACACGAAACCTCCGGCTACCTCCAAATCACGACCACCTCGAAAGCCACTTTCACCGCGAGCCTCCGGTATGGAGGGCAGATCTTTAGTATAAAAAACACCTTTGGCCCCACGGGCAGATACATCGCCGTCATCAACCGCGCCGGTTCTTTGACGGACCTTCAGCTCGATCTGCAATTTGCCTTCACCGGCACCCCTAGGGTGGACTGCATCCTCACCATGGGCGCCCAGGCCACCCCCTTCACAGCAGCCCACAGCCCGTGGTCGCGGGCGAACAAGCCACTCCGCGCCGGGCGCTACACCATGATTCTTCGCCCACCCGGCCTCAATTACGCCACGCCACAAGGCACAGGCTACGCCTACCTACGCATCGGCAGCACCGGGAGCGTATCCGTCCTCGGGCGCACAGGCGAAAGTCGCGGCTTCACCTCTGGCACCATCCTCAAGAGCAACGACACCTTCCCCCTCTACTCCCCGCTCTTTCGCGGCACTGGCAGCCTCTTCGGCACCGTTACTTTAACACCCGTCAATCCGACCAAAACCACCCTCGCCGCCAACCTCACATGGTTTAAACCAAAAAATGCGAACGACGCCTTTTTCCCCAGAGGCTTTAATCTCACCGTCCCCGTCATCGGCTCACTCTACCTCGAGCCACTAGCACAAAAGACCATCCTCCCCGTAGCCACCTTCAAAAGCTTCAACGCCAAATTCAAAGCCGAAGCGGGCAACCTCCGCACCGCCCGCACCGAGCTCGCCCTCCTCGGCAAACGCCCCGACGCCGGGCTCTACGAGATGAGCTTCGATAATGCAAAACGCTTTGCCGCCAAGCTCATCATCTCCCCCCGGACCGGCCTCTTCCGTGGCTCATTCTACGACACCACCACCCGGGATAACCACCGCATCAACGGCGTCTTCGTGCAGTCCGAAAACGCCGCCTACGGCATCTGGAACACCCACACCCGGACAGGCCGCGTAGAGCTAGTGCCCGACCCAGTCGGCACGTAAGAAAGCCGTTCGGAGTTCAGAAGTTCCGCCCACCCTAGGCGCGGGGATGACGTAGCCCGGGTCGCTCGGCTCTAGGATGTGGTAGAAGGATCGCCCCAACGCGCATTCGAATCATTCCACCGCGACCCGTCCCCCCAGCGCATCGTCTTCATCGCCCCTCCTCCCCTCTGAGATGGCCCGCCGCATGGCTCACACGAAGGCACGAAGACACAAAGGATCGTGCAAAAGAGGCCTGCATCCATCGGGTAAATAGAGGATTTCCCGCAAAAGCCCCCCCTTCGTGCCTTCGTGCCTTCGTGTGAGTCCCCAGCGCCCCCACTGGGCCCAAGATCCCCTTCGTAAGATCTACGAAGCGGTGCCGGACGCTCGATGACCGCTTTGTAAAGTTTGCATCCAGCCCCTCGAGCCTTATACGCCTTGATGCAAAGTTTACATCAAGCCTCCAGATCCTCCCACACCTCGTTGCAAAGTCTCCCACCAGCCCACTGAGCACCCCGCACCTCGTTGCAAAGTTTCCCACCAGCCCATTGAGCACCCCGCACCTCGTTGCAAAACCTGCATCCACACTGCCATCAGAGATCCCCCCCGAAAACACCCCTCCGCCCGACGCCCCGAGCCCCCGCGCCAAGCAGGTCGCTATCTCAGAAAGCAGCGCACGTTTCATGGAACCAAAAATATGAAACCAACCGCCATCTGCAAGCTCTTTCTCGCCCCCTTTTTTCTTTTTTTTTGCCACTCCATCGAGGCACTAGGCGGACGCTGGAGTGGCATTGGGCGTCCATAGCGTCCATAGCGTCCATGCCGTCCATGCCCCTCGATGGACGGGATGGACTTTATGGACGCTATGGACGGGATGGACTCTTTCGGCCCATCGGCAGAGGGCGGCGCCTCTTAAATGGGGCTCACTCCTTTGGCGGGGCTACTTCGCGGGTGGTGGCTCCGTTGGTGTCGCTGAGGATGAGGAGGGCGAGTTTTTCGATTTGGGGGATCTCGGCGGGTTTTAGCATTTGGTAGTCGAGGCCGTTGGCGGGGGCTTCTTCGCCTCGGGTGATGGGCTGGGGCTGTGCGCCGCCGCTATTGAGGCTGGCGTAGTCGAAGCGTCCGCGGAGGTCGGTGTAGCCGTCTTTGAAGAATCGGACGGTGCCGTTTTTCAAGCGGGCATACACTTTCACGTAGGCGCGGGCGACGGGGAGGTCGGTGGCGGTGTCGCGGGTTTCGAGGCGTCCGTAGTTTTCGGTGACGGTGAGTTTGAGGGTGTTGGCGTGGTAGGCTTGGGCTTTGCGCTGGCCGGCGCCGACGACTTCCACGAGGACGTTGGCTTTTGCAAACTCGGCGGGCAGTGGGATGTCGAGGGTGTCTTTGCCTTTGGGCACGGCTTGGGTGGCGGTTTTGTTGGGTTTGATGATGCTGAAGCGGCTGGCGTCTTGGCTCACGAAGGGGTTGCTGCTGAAGCTGAACTCGGGGTCCATGAGGTAGTAGTTCAGCGTAACCTCGCTGAGGTTTTTGGCGGTGAGGGCGATGGTTTTGTTCTCCACTTTGAAGTCGAAAGTCGGCTCGGTGGCGGCGAGGTCGGTCTGCTCTTTTTCGCGGTCGGGTTTGTCGCCCTTGGCGTTCTTGGCGGCTTTGCCTTCGATCTCGTCGAGCTGCGCGGTGACGGCGGCGAAGAGGCCTTTCCAACGCGCGATGGGGTGGTCGGAATATTTCGCTGCGACGCTGCGCGCTTCGGCGAGGTGGCCTTCGTAAAAGGCGGCGTAGCACTGGAAGTAGTCGTGCTGGATTTGGGCGGGCAGTTCTTTTGCATCCACGCGGTGAAGGCGGGCGAGCGCCTCCTCCACGCGGTCTTGCAGGAAGAGGTGGTAGGCCACGCTCATGGTGTCCATGGCGTCGAGCTTTGGCTTGTGGGCGAGGATGCCGAGGAGCGCGGTGTATTCGCCGCGCACGGCGGGATTCGCGATGCGCCAATCGGCTCCGAGCTTGTGTGCGCGCTGGTTCACGAGCGGCGAGTATTCGAGGTGCTCGTAGGAACGGCGCTCGATGGGATCAAGAAGGATGAGCTTGGTGGAAAGGAAGGGCCCGCATTGCGAGAGGAAGGCGTCCTTGTGTTTGAGCCATTCGCGGAGGGCGGCGGGATCGTTGTGGACGAGCGCGTAGCTGTAGATGGTCTCATCCCAGATGTGATGCGCGCCGAGGAAGGCGGTGAGTTTTTTGAAGAACGCGGCGTCTTTGCAGCGCCACGCGATGCGCGGGAGAGCGAGGGCGGCGAGGTTGTTTTGCTCCAGGTAGGTGAAGACTTCGGCGTCGGTGCTGTATTGCGAGACGTAGTCCCACGAGGCTTTGTCCACTTGGGTGAGCTTGGCGACGACGTTGAATTCAAACGCCTTTGCGCTGCCCGCGACGGTGTTTGCGACGGCGGCGTTCACGGGGAAGTGCGGGAATTTTTTCCCCTCCGCTGCGGGCGTGGGGAAGTAGAACGCATACTCGAAGGTCTGCGTGGTGTAGGGCTCCAGCCGCACGCGCTTTGAGTCTGTGGCTTTGCTGCCGGAGACGGGCAGCGCGCCCTGCGGGATCTGTAAGAGCACTTCGGCCTTTGCGGGGGAGGAGGTGGGGTTGGTGACGACGACGTTTGCACCATACACGGCACCGGTGAGAAATTCTTCGGTGACATATTTCTCGAACTTCTCATTGCCCTCCATGCGAAAGCGGTCGCCTTCGCGGAAGAAGCTCTGCGACACGAGGAGTGCGCCTTGCTGGGCATCGGCGGCAGGCGCGGCGAGCTTCACTTCTTTATGGAAGACGATGACGGGGCCGCCTGCGGTGAGGGTGAACTCGGTGCCAGCGGTCTTGCTCGTGTGCTTCGGCGCGTCGAAGGGGAGATCGAGCACGGCGAGCGCGAGCATCATCTCGCTGAAATTGCGCGAGGCTTCGGCGACGTGCGGGGAGACGAATGGGAGCTTCGTATCGCCCGCCGTCCATGCCGCGTAGTCGCGCCAAAAGGCGTTCACGGGAATGAGCGAGGCGTCCTGCTGGGCGATGCGGAGTTTGTAGTAATTATTCTCCGCCCATTCTTTCGTCACGCCGAGCTGGCGGTAATTCGCGCGATAATGTGCGCGGCCTCCCTCGGCGGCGATGACGCCGAAGTAGGCGGTGTCCACACTGCTCTTTTCGAACTCGTCGGCTTTGAGTTCCACCGCGTTGTCGGCCAAAGCTTCGCCTCCAAGGACCGCGCTACTCAGCGCGCGGTTACGTTTTTCAGCAACGGCGATCTTCGCTTTCACCGCGCTCAGTTCACTCAGCTCCTTAACCATATCGCCCTTGTCGGCTGCGAGGCGGTCCATTTGTTTGGCGTCCAAAGCGAAGCCATCTTTGGCCATGCGGGCTAAGGACTCGCCCATCGGCGCTGGTGACGCTGCGGGCTTTGCTGGTGCGATTGCGCCAGTTGCGAAGGCCAAGCTCTGCGCCTTCGTTCCTCTGAAACTACTGGCGCTTTCGGTCTTGAGTTCCGGCACCCCTGCCGCTCGCGATTCTGGCTCATTGTGGCCTTCCTCTTCCATCTCCCGCCCACGCAGCGCCGTCTCAAAGAGTCGGTCTTGCAGATCAGGATTGGGCGGCAGCAGTTCCCATTGTTCACGGAGACTGCGAGCGGTGTCGGCGGCGTTCGCTTTCACCCGCTGTGCGAGGAGCGCGCACTCGACGGCGTTCAGCCGCGCGTAGTCGCTCGGCTGGAGGTAATGCGTGAGGTCTGCGCCGAGGAGGAAGTCGTCCATGAAAGTCTTGTCTTTCTTATTCGCAAGATACGGCTGGATGACCGCCGCGAAGAACGCCGGGTCTTTGCGAGCGAGGAAGAAATTCAGCTCGTGGCAGGCAAACTCCGAATACTTCGCGCGCTTCTCGTCGTCCTTCATCTTCGGCCAAGTGAGCACCCACGCGAACTCCGCGAGATGCGCGTCGTGGCTGAGCGTGGTGAAGAGTGAATGGATGCCGCCGAGCGTGTCGTAGCTCTCCAGCTCGCTCGTGAGGATGTCGGCAAGCGTGAGCGACTTCCCATTCGCCAGCACGGACACTTCTTTGCGCTGCGTGAAGGGCTTCGCCGGATCGAGCGCGTGTGCGAGCCGCTGGTCGGCGAATTTCGTCGCGACCTCGGGCAGCGCAAAAGATTGCCACACGGCATTGGTGAGATCTTCCGCGTAGATCTGGATGTGCTGGCGGTCGCCCAGCGCCTTGCGAGAGATTTTCACCGTGCCGTCTTTCTCCGGGATGAGATTCCAAAGCACCGGCGCGGCCTCCGCGAGGAAGTCGAGACTCGTATCCGCCGCCGCGCCGCTGGGCTGGCTCTCGGGCGAGATCGGGGCGAACTCGGCCAGGGCATGACGCTGCGCCTCGCCGCGATCCCCGCGCGTGTTGCCCGCCGCTTGGCCGGACTTTTGCCGCAGCTCCTGCTGGCTCGTGTCGCGCACTTCCCACGGGTTCAGCAGCAGGCCGGGACGCGTGAGCATATTGCCGGGGAAGGCTTTCGCGTATTTGCGATCAAGGATGTAGCGATACTCGTCGCCGATCTCGCGGCCTGCGGAGAAAAGATTCGGCATCCGCGCGGGCTCGCCTTCCGCCGCGCCGAAGCGCGTAAAGCCGCCGAGCCCAGCAAAGATGCCCAGCCCCGGCTCATAGCGCGTCGCCGCGATGTGGACGCGCGTGAACGGTGTGACGTTGGCGAGCTTCGCCGTGAGGAACTCCGCGTCGTTCGCAGTGCCGACGATCTGCAGCGGTGCTTCCGCCTTCGCTTGGAGATTTCGCGCCGCACCGAGATACCAGCCGTTGCTGGGCGTGCCGCCGCTCACCTTGATCTCGATGTCGTGCGCCTCCCCGCGAATGTGCAGCGCGTAGTCGCCAGGAGTGAGTCCCTCGACCACGAGGAAGCCGTCTTGCAGTTTCACCTTCGCCGATTCGTCCGCAGTGAAAGTGCCCGCGCTATTCTTGAGCAGCGACACCTTTCCAATCACCACACCCATCGGCGCGGGGATCGTCACCAGCTTGCCCGCGCCCGTGTGGATCGTGCTCGACCATGTCCGTTCGGAATCCGCGAGCGTCCACTTCCCTTCACGGCCATTCGGTGCTTTCGCCGTGAAGTCCTTGATTCCCGCAAGCACGCCGAGCGCAATGCGGCCCTTCTCGTCGGTCTTTAGCGCGGCGCTTTGCGTGCGCTCGAACTCGCGGTGCTTGAAGACGAACACCACTTGCTGATCCGCGAGCGGCTCGCCGTTTTTGCCGAGCAGCTCATATACGTAGTCGCTGCCAAATTTCGCGAGATGCCCGTCGTTCGTCGCGGGCGTCTGATCCATGCCGTTCAGCGTCCACTGGTGCGTGGCGGTCACGTCGCGCTTCTCGCCGCCTTTGCTGAGCACTTCCACTTTTCCCGTAAGTGTGGCGGTGAGCGTGTGCAGGCGCTCGGGCACGGTGAGCTCCTGCGTGAGCACGGAGCCCGCGCTGAGTTTTAAGTCTTTGAATTCCTTCGTCGTAGAGATGCCGTCGTGCGTCGTGGAGGTCACGGTGAGCTTCGCCTCCTTGATCATCTCCGGCGCGAGATGCGACTCCCCGATCATCAGCGCCGTGCGGACTGCGAGCGTGGCCGTGCGGCGCGCGAGGAGCTGCTCGCGCTCGATGTGGAATTGCCCATCCAGCACGTAATCCTCCCCGTGCGCCTCGTATTGCGTGAGCGTGGCAAAAGTCCCCGCTGCGTCGCTCACCACCACACTGTGCGTGCCGGGCTGCGCTGTAAAAGGCAGCGCCACACGGAAGCCGAGCTTCTCGTCGGGTGTGAATTTTTTCCCGTCCAGCCACACCGCCGCGTCCCGCACCAGCGCGCCCTTTTCATCCAGCACCGTGAGCAGATCGCCAGCGGGGCTGCTGGTTTGCAGCACCTGCCACTGGCCCACGCGGACGAGCGCGCGGCTGCTACGACCGCCGCCGATGAACTCCACGATCCACGCGCCGCGCCGCGCTTTCAGCTCGGGGAATTTGAACGTCTGCCGCGTGCGCTTAAAGGGGCCGCTGTCGAACGTGTGCGTCTGCTCCGAGTTGGCCACGAGGCCATCCAGATTCAGATCGGTATTGAGCTGGCGCTGTTGCGTGAGGAAAAAATTCAGCGCGTTCAGCTCGTAGATTTTCACGATGAGCTTCGGTGTATTCTTCACCTGCACGTCAAAAGCCACATCATCCCCCGGCGCGAAATGCTGCGCGTTTGTCGCGGGGAATTCGATGTCCACGCGCTCCTTCAGATGCGCGAAAGCCGCCGGCGTAAGCAGAGAGGCCCAGCGCTCGGCGCTCCCGTGGCCGCCCACGATCAGCGCCTCGGCCAGCACGGGCCGCAGCCACGAGTCGCGCACGTAGTCCGTATAGTTGGCCATCATCTCCTCGCCGAACGCGCCGGGATTCGCCGTCGCAGCGCGATCAAAGAGCGCGAGGAAATACTCCCGCACCAGCGCCGCATCATCGCCCACGGGCCGTGCGCCGAGCAGCGGCTCGGAGAGATCCGCGTTCGCGTCCCACTGCGGCTGTCTCTCGCTCGCGCGCTCCAACCACTTCGGGTTCACAAACGCTGCGCCGTGCGGGAGCTTGAGATATTCGAGGAAGCGCGCCGCATCATACACGCCCTTCTTCCGGTCGTGATCCAGCCGCAGATAAAGTGTGTGCGCCTTCACGGTATTAAAGGACGACGGCAGCGTCTTCACATACGCCCACACGCGGTCGAGCCACGCCTCGCGCTCGGCGGGGTCAAACTCCATCTCCACATCCGCACTCGGCGCGAGCTTGCGCAGCTTGGTGAAAACAAACGCCTCATTCGTGGAGAGCGCGGGCACGAGCTTCGCCAGCGCATCGAGCTGCTCGGGCAGCAGCGCGCGGTGGATGGGGTATTCGCCAAACCCGCCCGATTCTTTCCGCCGCAAATCCGCCGCGAGGAACTCCACCAGCCCCGCCACATCAGGCCGCTGGAGTCTGCCCAGCAGCGCCTTCGTCTGCTCTTCCTTCAACGGCGTCTTGTGTGCGATGAGCGCCTCCAGCGCCTCGTTTGTGAGCGATTGCAGACCGAGATCATTCGCCAGCGCATCGCGCTCATACACCTCCCGCGCGACCCGCGCCGCGTCCAGTGCCGTCGGCAGATTCGGTTTCTTGTCCCGCGCCTCCTGCTGGTGATTGAAGCTCACATGCAGCCGCTCCTTGAGATACGCCAGCGTCTGCTGCGGCGTCGCATCGTAGTCGAGCAGCGCCTCGCGATTCAGAATGATGCGCCGCCGGGGCGATTCATCCGGGAAGCGCTTGCCCCACTGCGCGAGGATGTCCGCCAGCTTCGCCTCGTTGCGCGTATTCTGGTAATGCAGCGCGTGGAAAAAGTAATAGTCCTCCGACCCCGGCACCAGCTCGCCGAGCACCTTCTCGCGGTCCTCCGCGAGCGCGAATTTTTCGATGTAGCCGACTTCATTTTCCGCCCAGCTCGCAGCCGGTAGCACGAGTGAAGTGAGCGCCGCGAGAGCGATAGGAAGGTAAGTGCGAGTGTTCATATTGGTGAGTGTTTGAAATGCTGGGCAGCAGCGCCGCATTGGCAAGCCGCCCGTTCATCAAAGACTACGCGTCGCACGCCGCGCAGTTGTGAAACATTTGTCAAAACGGCGTCAGACTTTTGCGACGCTTGAGACAGCCACCGCGCGACTACGGCACGCGGCGGAGCTGGATGCTGTCAAAACGGTCTTCGCCAGCGAAGATGTCCGCGACGACGACGAGGTGCCCGCCGGAGTGGATGAGCTGGTTTTCCATGAGGTAATTTTCCGCCGAACCGATGGTGCGCTCGGGGGTGGTCTCGAAGGGCAGGTAGATGGGGAGCACGGCACGATTCAGCGTGAGCTTGCGGCAGAGATCCCACGTGGGCGCGAAGGTGAAAATCGCGGCATACTCGGGGCGCTGGCAGGAGACGTAATTTGCCATGGTGCCGCGTCGGGTAAAAATCACGATGTGGGCGGTGGGCAGGCTATTGGCGAGGACGACGGCGCTGCGCACGGTTTTCTCGCGGTCATTATCCAGCATGGCGTGGGTGGCAAAACCGAGGCTGCCGGAGCGTTCGATGCGCTGGGCGATGCGGTCGAGCACGCGCACACATTCCACGGGATATTTGCCGGTGGTGGTCTCGCCACTGAGCATGATGACGTCGGCTTGTTCAAAGACGGCGTTGGCCACATCGGTGACTTCGGCGCGCGTGGGCACGGGGTTCGAGATCATGCTCTCCAGCATATGTGTGGCGACGATGACGGGGCGGCCTAGCTCGATGCAGCGTTTCACGATGCGGCGTTGGATGATGGGGAGTTCTTCCATCGGGCACTCGATGCCGAGGTCGCCGCGCGCCACCATGATGATGTCGGCGGTGGCGATGATGCTGGCGATGTTTTTGACGGCGAGTTGGTCTTCGATTTTCGCCACGATGCGGGCGGTGCTACCGTGTTCGCCGAGTGTTTTGCGCAGCACCTCCACATCGCCCGCTTCGCGGCAAAAGCTGAGTGCCACAAAGTCCACGCCCAGCTCTGCGCCAAGCGCGACGTCGGCGAGGTCTTTTTCCGTGAGTGGGGGGAGGTTCACTTTTACGCCGGGGAGATTGATGTGGCGGCGGGAGCCCATGACGCCTTCGGTGAGCACTTGGCAGCGGAGTTTGTTGCCGTTTTTCTCCAGCACTTTCATACGCATCACGCCGTTATCCACGAGCACCGTGTCGCCCAGTCCGATGTCTTCCACGAGGCCGTCGTAATTCACATCCACACTGTAGTGCTCTTCGCTGCGTTCGCCGCGCACGGTGAACTCGAAGATGTCGCCGGGCTTTAAATCAAACTTCACGGGCAAGTCGCCGGTGCGGATAGCGGGGCCCTGCGTATCCATGAGGATGCCGGTGATGCGCCCGAGGTCGCGGGCGACGGCGCGGATGCGGGGGACGAGCGCGCGCACCCATTCGTGCGGGGCATGGCTCATGTTGATGCGGAAGCAATTCACGCCTGCCTCGATGAGTGCGTGGATCATTTCCGATGTGTCCGTGGCGGGGCCGAGTGTGGCGATGATCTTCGTTTTGCGCATGGCGGAGGATGGAGTGGGCGGCGGATAAATCGCAAGCGCACGCGCTACACTTTCCAAAATCCGCCATGAGTTGCGCGTCACCGTATTATCACCCAAGCGTCACCACGCTGCCGCCAAGCGATGTGTAAAGATTGGCAAGGATTGCTGCGTGCCCCTTTGCGTCGCGCAGGTATGCTCGCGGAAAGAGCACGCCCACATTGAAAACGATGACTGACTTTAAGACCGAACATTTCCTCAGCCGCGAATTGAGCTGGCTGGACTTTAACCAGCGCGTGCTGGAGGAGGCCATCTCGCGCAACAATCCCCTGCTGGAGCGCGTGAAGTTCTTCTCCATTTTCAGCTCAAATCTTGATGAATTCTTCGAGGTGCGCGTGGCGGGTTTGAAACAACAAATCGAGAGCCAGATCGTAGAGAGCAGCCTCGATGGGCGCACGGCCACGGAGAGCGTGCGCGCCCTCACGAAGCGCGCTCGGCGCATGGTGGAGGATCAATTTCGCCTCTGGCGCGGCGAGCTACAGCCCGCTCTAGCAAAGGCTGGCATCCGCTTCCTCGAATACTCGGAGTTGCGTGGCAGCGACCGCGATTGGCTGGAGAAATACTACCTCGCCCAAGTCCGCCCCGTGCTCACGCCGCTCGCGGTGGACCCGGCGCATCCCTTCCCGCACATCATCAATAAATCGCTGAACCTCGTCGTGAGCCTCAGCATCGAGCAGGACGGGCGAGAGACCGTGCGCCTTGCCGTGGTGCAGGTGCCGCGCGTGCTGCCGCGTCTCGTGCTACTGCCGCGCGAGGATAACGCTCGCGACTTTATTTTCCTCGGCGAGATCATCGGCCACTACCTCGCCGATCTTTTCCCCGGCACGAAATTGCAAGGCCACTGGAAGTTCCGCGTGACCCGCAATAGCGAGCTCTACGTGGACGAGGGCGACGCCGAGAATCTGCTGCAAGCCGTGGAGCAAGAGCTACGCAATCGCCGCAAAGGCGAGGCCGTGCGGCTGGAGGTGGATGCTGATTGCCCGCAACACATCTGGGCCGAGTTGCTGGAAAATCTGAACCTCACCGAGGACGATCTCTACATCATCAATGGCCCCATCAACCCCACGCGGCTCATGGCCATTTACGAGGGCGACCACTCGCCCGAGTTGCGCGACGCGCCCTTCGTCGCGCCGACGAACGCCGCCCTCCGCGACAAGGCTTCCATCTTCTCCACCATCCGCCGCCGCGACGTGCTGCTGCACCATCCCTACGAGAGCTACAACAGCGTCGTGGACTTCTTAGAGCAGGCCGCGCGCGACCCCGCAGTGCTCGCGATCAAGCAGACGCTCTACCGCACCGGCGGCGACGCCCGCATCATCGGCGCGCTCATGCAGGCGGCGGAAAGCGGCAAACAAGTCACCGCTGTCACCGAGCTCAAAGCGCGCTTTGACGAAGCCAACAACATCGAGTGGGCGAAGCGCCTGGAGGCCGCTGGCGTCCACGTCGTCTATGGCCTCGTAGGGCACAAAATCCACGGCAAGATCACTCTCGTCGTCCGCCGCGATGAAGACAGGCTCCGCCGCTACCTCCACATCGGCACCGGTAATTACAACCCCACCACCGCCCGCCTTTACACCGACCTCAGCCTCTTCACCGCGAGCGACGACTTCGGCGAAGACGCCACGAATCTTTTCAATCTCCTCACCGGCATCTGCCGCTTCCAGCCCCCGCGCAAACTCCTCATCGCGCCCTTCGAGCTACAGACGCGCATCCTCGCACTCATCGCCCGCGAAGCGGAAAACGCGCTCAAGAAAAAGCCCGCCCGCATCGTCGCCAAGATGAACTCCCTCTCCGACCCCAAGACCATCCGCGCGCTCTACCGCGCCTCGCAGGCCGGGGTGAAAATAGACCTCATCATCCGTGGCATCTGCTGCCTCCGCCCCGGCGTTCCAGGCATCAGCGATAACATCACCGTGCGCAGCATCGTCGGGCGCTTCCTAGAGCACGCGCGCATCTTCTCTTTTGAAAACGCAGGCCGCCCCGAGGTCTATCTCGGCAGTGCGGATTGGATGTCGCGCAATTTCTTCCGCCGCGTGGAGATCGTCTTCCCCATCGAGGACGCTGTGCTCCGCGAGCGCATCCAGACCCAAATCCTCGCCACCCAGCTCGCCGATAATACGAAAGCGTGGCACTTAGAAACCGACGGCAGCTACACCCTCATCATCCCCGGAGCGCACGAGCCAAAGCGCACGAGCCAATCCGAGTTTATGTCCATCGCCCTCGGCGAAGCGAAGCCCCACCGCCGCAAAGCCAAGCTCCAGCGGCCAAAGGCCAAGCTCAAAGGCAAACAGCAAAAGCTCCTCAACGCAGAACGATAAACGAAACATCCGTAGCTACGCACCGTAAGTGCGAGGGAGAGCGACTCGCCCACGCCCCATCACTCAAAGATGCAAAACACTCAGCCCCGCCCTAGCTCTTTTCCTGCAAAGCTCGGATCTCGTCGCGGAGGCGCGCGGCGCGCTCGTATTGCTCACCCTGGATGGCGGCGTCCATGTCGCGGTTGAGCTTTTCCAGCGGGGTGAGCGGCTTTTGTTCGCGCAGCTCTTTGAGCCAGCCGCGTAGGCTGGTGATCTCGTCGCCCTCTACGTCGGAGTCTTCGCGGCCTGCCTCGCGGAGGAATGCTTCGATTTTGGTAATGCCTTTTTCCACAAGCGTGATGGCGGCTCCCATGTCGTCTTTATCGAGCGCCATGCTGGCTTTGGCGCGCGTATTCATCATGAGCACGTAGGGGCGGAATTGCTGCACGGCCCACACGAGATCCTCCGACTCGGCGTGCTCGGCGACGAAGCTAAACATATCGAGGTTGCGCTTGGTATCGCGCACCACGGCTTTCCAATCCCCGAGTTGAAAAAGCGCGAGGTAGCGGTGGTAATACTGGATGCCTTCGGCCTGCATCTCGGCGACTTCGTCTTCGTTGAGCTGCACTTCCTCGGTCTTTGCGCGCTGTTGGTGATACTCCAGCAGGCTCTCGCAATCGAAGGGCTCGTGGCCATCGGGGCGACCGTTTAGCTCCAGTTGCAGCACGCCCATGTCGAGCCGCAGTTGCAGCTTCGGCTTGCCATCGCTGCCCTCGATTTTCCTCACTTGGAGCTGCCCCGGCTCGTAGGGCCAGTCGCGTAGTATTTCGCTCAGATCTTCGCTCATAAATGTGGCTTCCACTATTCAGACGCAAGGCGATGTGTCAAATTTTGTCACCCTCCATCACCCTCCGCAGGTGCCCCGAGCGGTAAGATCATTGTATCCCGCCAAAGCTCACCTTTTCCGGCGCGCTCAGGGTGTCGAGGACTTGGATGGTCGTGGAGGGGCCGAGGTCGGGCTCTTTCCATGAGTGCAATACCCATGCGATTTTTTTGTCGGGCGTCACCTCTATGGCTTGCGTGGAGGCATCGCGCACGGCGGGGGCCACATTGCTCCAGGAGTTCACCCAATTATTGATGACGGTGTTCCCATTGGGCAGCCGCACGGCGAGCTGGAGGCTGTTCATTTTATACTCCGGTGCATCGGCGGGCGTCCATGCCCACACGGTCTCGCCAGCGGGCGTCACCTCGGTCACGCCGCTGCGGGCGGTGACGAGCACATTGCCATTCGCCAGCGGGTTTGCGCCCCACACGCCGGGCGCGGTGTAGGCCCATACTTCCTTGCCCGTCGCGTCGTAGGCGCAGACTTTGCCCATGTCCATGTGGGAGACGAGCAGCTTGCCGTCGGCGGTGATCCGCGCGTGGCGGAAGTGGCCGTGGACGCTCTTCGGGTTCACCACTGGCAGCTCGAATTGCAGCCGCGTCTCGCCCGTGCGGATATTGACGACTTTCGCCATCGCGGGCGCTCCATTTTGCACATAAAGGACGTGCTCCAGACCGATGGGCATCGCCGTGTGGATCTCGGTGCCTGCGGGCGCGTCGTAGTTCCAAAGCACCGTCTTATCGGGCCCGATGAGCTTTACGGCGTATTGATGCGCGATGAGCACGTTGCCATTCGAGAGCATCACCGCGTCGCTGATCTCGCCTTTGCCGCTCGGGTCGTCATACGTCCAGACGACCTGCCCTTTTCGCACGATGAAAACGCGGCGCTCCTTGGCCTCGCCCGCATACATGAAGTCGTGCTGCCCGAGCGCATCGCTCTGTGCGTGGAGGGATGGCGAGAGGCAAAAGAGGGCGGCAAAGAATGTGTTTTTCATAAGCGTGGGGATGACACACGAGCGGCGCGATTGTTAGAAGCGGTAAAACAACGACGCGCCTCTCTTTCCGCGCTTCCTGCTTGCCCACCGCCATGAGTTTTGCGACACCGCTCGGCTCTCTGTCACCACATGAATACCATCACCCAACTCAAAACTCTCAAAGGCAACACTGCCGCCAAAGTCTCCGCTGAACTCAGCCGCACGGGCGGTCTCTTGCGCCTCGCGCCTTGCTGGGTGCCGCGCAGTTTTCTCCAGCCCGGCAAGCGGCTGAAGCTGCACCCGGACGATCTGTATGCTTACGGGCTGAATCGCGGCGGCATTGATGAGCGTTGGTTTGCGAGCACGACGCCTGCGGCGAATGACAACCGCACGCCGGATGAGGGGCTCTCGTATGTGGTCGTGGGGAAAGAGCGATTCACCCTGGCGAAAGCGGTAGAAGATTGTGGGGCGACGCTGATCGGTTCGGCGATCTGGAAAAAGTATAGCAAGTGGCCGGTTTACTCGAAGTTCTTCGATAACATGGGGCCGATCCCGCATCATATGCACCAGAGCGCGGCTCAGGCAAAGCTCGTCGGGCAGGAAGGCAAGCCGGAGAGCTACTACTTTCCTCCGCAGCATAATAATGTGGGCAACAACTTCCCCTACACCTTCATGGGCTTCGAGCCCGGCACCACAAAAGCGCAAGTCCGCGCGTGCCTCGAAAATTGGAACAAAGGCGACAACGGAATCCTCGATCTGTCGAAAGCGTATCGCCTCAAGCCCGGCACTGGCTGGCTGATTGACCCGTGCATCCTCCACGCGCCGGGCTCCCTCTGCACCTACGAGCCGCAGTGGGGCAGCGACGTATTCGGGATGTATCAGAGCCTCGTGGAAGGCCGCGAAGTGCCGTGGGCGCTGCTCGTGAAGGATATGCCGAAGAAGCACCACAAGGATCTCGATTTCATCGTGGAGCAGCTCGATTGGGAAAAGAACGTGGACCCCAAATTCAAAGACAACCACTACCTCGAACCCGTGCCCGTGGCCGACACCCGCGCCGAGGGCTTCGTGGACCGCTGGATCGTCTATGGCAAAGTGGACGGCGAACAGCTCTTTACCGCCAAAGAGCTGACCGTAGAGCCCGGCGTAAAAGTGAAAGTAAAAGACAACGGCGCATACGGCCTGATCTGCGTGCAAGGCGTAGGCAAGATCAACGGCCTCGCGCTAAATTCGCCCAAACTCATCCGCTTCACCGAGCTCACCGAGGACGAATACTTCTGCACCGAAGACGGCGCGAAGGCGGGCGTGACCTTTGAAAATCTCAGCGAAACCGAGCCACTCGTCATCCTCCGCTACTTCGGCCCCGAGGTGAACCCCGACGCCCCGAAAATGGGCGCGTATCGGAAGAATAAGTTCAACTAAAGCCGCTGCCACAGGCGCGCGCAGCAAATGTGGCACAGGCTTTGTAGCCTGTAATGCCAGCTTTTTGAAAGAAGAAGACTCCGCGAAACCGAGCGGCTTGTGCGGACGGAGCGCACGCATCCTGCGTGTAGCGACGGGCATCCTGCCCGGCGCAGAGCGGCGCGGGAGTAGTAGAGATGCACCACTTCGAGTGGCTCGTCTCTCGCGCGCTGGGCAAGATGCCCAACGCAGCACGCGGGACGCGCGCGCTCCGGCCATACAAGTCTCTCCTGCTTCGTTGCGTCTTCTTCAATATGGAAGAGGTATAAGGCCAGCCAAGCATCTGGTGGGTGCGGAGTAGAGCCCGCACCCAGCCCCAGCCTTTATCCAGCGCCTCCCTACGCCCCACGGCACAGCGCGCACCTCCCGCCTGCGCCCTCCCCTTTCACACCGTGAAAAAGTAACGCACGAGATGAAAGAACACCGGCGCCGCGAAGCAGATCGAGTCTATGCGATCCATCATCCCGCCGTGGCCGGGGATCAGCTCGCCGTAATCCTTCACCCCCCGGTCGCGCTTGATCGCGCTCATCACCAGCCCGCCGAAAAACCCCATCACCACAATCGCCGCCGAGAGCAGCCCCGCCTGCCACCAAGTGAAAGGCGTGATGCACGAGAGCAGCGCACCGCACGCCACCGCACTGAGCCCGCCGCCCACCAGCCCCTCCAGCGTCTTACTCGGGCTCACACGCGGAGCCAGCGCCCGCTTTCCGCACAGCTTGCCCCAGCAATACTGGAGCACATCGCTGATCTGCACCACGAAGATCAGGAAAAACACCAGCTTCACCTGCTGATGCGCAAACCCCGGTATATCCAGCAGCAGCAGCGCCGGAGCATAGCTCGTGAAATACACACTCACCATCAGCCCCCACTGCACCTTCGCCGTCCGCTCTAGGAAATGATCCGTGTCCCCCGCCATCGCATTCCGCATCGGGATAAAAAGAAACGCATACACCGGGATCAGCACCACAAAGAGCCCATACCACTCCGCATACAGCGTCGCATAGTGCAGCGGCAGAATGATGAAAAACGCCCAAAACAGCGCCCGATGATCCCCAGCCCGCGTCGGCGTGAGCGTGATGAATTCCCGCAGCCCCACAAACGACATCAGCGCAAAAAGCAACACCGTCGCCCCCTTCCCCAGCGCCAGCGCGCCCCCCAGCACCGCCGCCATGATCCACCACGCGTAAATCCTCGCGTTCAGATTCTCGATCACACCACGCTGTTTTGCAGACCACTCCCGCCGCGCCAGCATAAAGCCCACGCCACTCGCCACCGAGAGCAGCCCCAGAAGGCCCCCGAAGAGCCAAAGCGATTGAGAATCCATAGTCATTTAAATGTTAAGCCTATAAAAGTCCGACACCGCAGGAAAGGGCGACGCCAAGGAGCGGCGACATTGCGACATTCGACATAAGGGAGCCTTCTGCAAACTTTGAACTCTGAACCTCACTGCATCGAGATCCCCGTTCGAAATTCCAAGTTCGAAGTTCAGAGTTCAAAGTTCCAAATGCCCCCATCCTCATAACGGCCTCATCGTCAGCATCGCCGCCCTAGCCCGCGCGAGGAACTCCGGTTTCGTCTCCCCCTCCCCCAGATGCAGCGGCGTCCCGAAATTCAGCGAACACAACATCGGCACCGGCAACACCTCCCCCTTCGGCAGCACCCGATTCAGATTCTCGATGAAAACCGGCACAAACTCCGCATGACGCACCTCCCTCGCGAGATGATACAGCCCCGCCTTAAACTCCCCCACCTCCCCACTCGGGCTGCGAGTTCCCTCCGGGAAGATAATCAACGAATCCCCCGCCCCCAGCGCATCCACCATCGGCCCCAGCGGATTATTCCCCCGCGTCACCCGCTTCCGTTCGATCAGCACCGCACGGAAAACCCGCGCCGCCAAATACTCCCGGATGCCCCCACCCTCCCAATAATCCCGAGCCCCCACCGGTCTCGTCCGCTCCCGTAGAGATCGGGGCAGCGCAGACCACAATAAGACGAAATCCAAATTACTCGTGTGATTCGCAAAATACACCCGCAGCTTCGGCTCCGGCGCGCAGCCGTGCCAATGCGCCCGAGCGCCAGTGAGGAAACGCGCCCCCAGAGCGATCAGAGAAGCCGTCATGGCAATAAACGATAAAGCCGCACAATCCGCCGCACCGCCGTCACCGCCGTCAGCCCCGCGATCACTAGCAACCCATGATAAGCCACCGCCCAACGCACCCCCAGCAGCCCACACACACCCACTGCCACGCTCATCACCGTCAGCGCAAACATCCTGTGCGGCTTCGCCCCCGGCCCGCAGAAATCCTGTCCCCGCCCCAGCGAAGCCCCAAACGCCCGCACATAAGCCGTAAAGATCGCCAGCGCCCCACACACCCACCCCAGCACAGGCACCCCCGCCCCCACACCAGCCCCCACCAAGAAAAGCACATCCGCCACCCGATCCGGCACCTCATTAAACAGCTCCCCCGCCCGCCCCTTTTTCCCACCCTCCACCGCCACCAGCCCATCCATCAAATTACACACTAGCCGCAACTGCACACACCCCGCCCCCACCAGCCACAGCCACGGCCTCCCCATCATAAAAGCCCCGCACCCCGCAATGGCAAAGACCACCCCCGCCACCGAGATTTGATTTGCCGTCACCCCCGCCTGCGCCAGCCCCAGAGCCAGCGCCGGAGCCCAGCGAGAGCTACGAGATTTCAGCGGGCGACGTCCTTCCGGTTCCATAGCGCAAATTGATGCCGTAAAAAGCCACCCCAAACCCAGCCTACACCAGCGGCCTCCGCACCACCACCACCACCGACCCCGCCCGGTTCCCCGTCGTCAGCACCACAAACACCTTAAACGCAGCAGCCGTCCCCGGCTGCGTGAGCCCAAAAGCCACCGTGAACTCCAGCGGGTCCCCCACCTCACGCCGCCCTAAGAAAACCGCATCCTCCCCGATAAACTCCTCCCCATTGCACCCCTCCAGCTCATAATGCGACAACATCGCCTCCTCCGACGCCGTATAAACAACGTGCGACGTGCTCGGTGCCACATACGCGCCACTTACCTGCACCGCCACCGGCGTATGCCCACCATCCGGCGTCAGTTTAGGTAAAGTAGAGATCAACTCCGCGTTCTGAGATAGCCGAATCGGCATCGCCAAACGGTAAGCTTTCATCGTCTCATACGCCAGCGCCTGCTCCGTATTGCGCGTCGCCCGAGCCAGCGCCAAACTTTGTATAGCCGACTTTTCCGCACGATACGCCGTCTGCAACGCATCAATAGCAAGCCTAAAAGCCGCCACATCCGTCCCCACCCCCACCACCAAAGGCAGCGCCACCCCCTCCGGAGCCGCCCCCCTATTCATCTTCCCCCACAACGTCAGCCCATCCACCATCGGGCTCAAAAACCGCTCCTGCCCCTCCGTGATCGAAGGCACCAGCGGCTTTGCATTATAAAACTTTGTCACCTGATAATACGCCTCCATCACCCCCACAAACCCATTCAGCACCGCCAAAAGCGCCACCTTTTTTAGATCAATATCCCCCCGCGTAATCTGCTGCTCACTTAGCTCCGACTGCACCTCCTGCTGAGCCGCGATCAAATCCGTCCGATTGGTCTCAAACAACGCCTGCGTCACCGCCGACTTCCCCGGCGCCACCGCCACCAGCGGCGCAGCCCCCAACAAATCATCGCAAAGCGCCCAATGCGCCAAAAAATCATCCATCGTAGGGAGGTAACTGCCGTTTGTAGTAATAGCCATAATGTGTAGAGTAGGTTGAGTTTTAGATTTAAAAAGAAAAATTTAAGACAAAAAGGAAAAGATTTAAGATTTAGGATTTAAGATTTAAGATTTGCGCAAGCGTTTGCCATGCCCCCCGCATAGCCGCCCGCCCACCCCACGCAGCCGCCCGCCTGTTTTGCGTGGTGGCGTGTATCGGGTAGCGCACGCATCCCGCGTGTCGTCGCCGGCGTCCCGCCGGAGACATTGCGGCACATCGGCCCACGGAAACAAAACATCCCACCCGCCCCACTGCCCATCCTGTTTCGGGCAAGACGCCCGCAACCACACACGGGACGCGTGCGCTACCCAATACACGCCACCATGCCTCAAACAGCCCCTGTAATTTTTAGACAACCCCTTGTAATTTCCCAATCCAACCTCATAATTTTTCACTGACACCTTGTGATTTTTTAACGAAATCCCATGATTTTTTATTTACACCCTATAATTTCTTTCTTGCACCCGATTTTTCTTTGATCCGATGCCATTTACCCCAAATCCGACACTGCTCACCCCTGCTCCGCCTTCTCCTGTAAGCGCACAGCTCTTTAACAATTCGCGTATGAGTGACTTAGAAATAAAAGTTTCCATAAGGCATAAATCCCTTCCAAACCCGAATTACCCCCTGCCAAACACCGAGTCGCGAATTTTTTTCAACTTATCCCCCGACATCCCTACCTCCAACGCAATCGCCACTCCTCGCGCCGCATATTTCGTCTTCGATACCCCCATCTCCGAGCAAAGCTCCGCATATCCCATTAACACTTTGCGCAAGTGCGGATGCAAATGCCCCGTCTCTACCGTAAACCTCAACAATATCCCCACCGCCTGCCGCATCATTGGCTCCGCCTCCACTAGCCGATTCGTGGCATACAGCAATCCCGAAAGGTTATTGAGCCGGATGGCCACTAGCGGGTGCATGAGGCCATAGCTCTCCTCATTTATTGCCAAAGCTCGCCGCATCATCACCTCCGCCTCTCCTAGCCGGTTCGTGGCTTGCAGCAATCCCGCAAGGTTGTTGAGCCCGCCGGCCACCTGCGGGTGCATGGGGCCGAGTTTTTGTTCCAGGATCGCAAGATTGTTTCTTGAAATTTGTTCGGCTTCGGCAGAGCGGTCGGTGATTTCTCGAATATGGACGGTCATTGAATGAATATGGGCAACATTGTTTTATTGCGTGCGCTATGCTGCGGCTTCGATGCGGCAATGGCGACGTTTCCTTTAGTAAAGACGACGGCGGCGAGCCATGTAAGCCAGACAGATGAACGGATGACGACGCTTTTTTCATGGGATGGGTGCAATAGGAGATGCTAGTGCTCGAATACTCGGTGAGGGGCTGGCGGGACGATGGCGGGTGCTGCCGCGATGGCAGTGCAGGCTTTCGAGAGAAACGAGGTGCTAGGCATGGGGAGGTTATGGCGTGGGAGGAGAGGGTTTGCAAGTGCGAGGGGGGGAGGTTTTCTTGCGCGCGGTGGGGCGCTATTTCTCGGTGAGGGTGTAGCTGCCGTCCCAATCAGGGGGCGGGGGCTCGGAGGTGTAGCGGGTGCAGCGTTCGGCGTAGTGCTCGCATAGGAAGTCGTCGCCGATGCGCTCTTTTACCTCGCGGAAGAGTGCGGCGGCGGCGGGGAAATCGCGCGCGACATACAGCGCGCGGGCGCGGTGGTAGTCGGCGAGCCACTCGGGCGCAGGCGAGAGGTGGTCGCTGAGGGGGATGTAGATATTCACGGGGCGCGTCTTGCCTTTCACGCGCACGAAGTCCACGTGCCGATACACGAAACGCGCGCGGGTGAGCGCCTCCACGCTCTCGCCCACGAGGCAGTCGGTGTGGAATTGCTTCGTAGCGCTCTCCATGCGGGCGGCGAAATTTACGCCATCGCCGAGGACGGTGTATTCGCGGCGCTCGGGGTGGCCGACTTCGCCGACGACGACGTCGCCGTGATTGATGCCGATGCCGATGGTGATGACGATGCGCTCGGGGCGCTCGGCCCAACCGGAGTTGAGCTCGCCGAGCGATTTGCGCATCGCGAGCGCAGTCTGCACGGCGCGCGTGGCGTCGTCGGCAGGGCCCTTCGTGTGTGTATCGCCCCACGCTGCGAGGATGGCGTCGCCGATGAATTTCTGCACGTTGCCGTCCTGCGCTTCGATGTGGTTCACCATGCTCTCGAAGTATTCATTGAGCTGCCCGACGAGGTGCTCGGGCTCGGCCTTTTCGCTCCACGAAGTAAAGCTGCGGATGTCGGAAAACAAGATCGCCACAGGCCGCTTCTCACCGCGCCGCGCGTTCTCAAATTCCTCCGCGTTTTTCAGCACGACCGCCGCGATGCGCTTGCTCACAAAACGGTTCAGCACTTTGCGGGTGTGCGCCTTTTCCCACTGCTCTAGGAGGAACTGATAGACCACGCCGAGCGCCCCCGTGAGCGCGAGGCCGAAGATCGTAGGCACCACCGGCACGAGCATGCCGCCGCGCGTGAACGCGAGCTGCGTGCCAAAAGCCAATAGTGCTCCGAGCCCGAGGACCGCTGCGACTTGCGCGATGGCGTTGGGGATAAAGAGCACGGCTAGCGCCGCAGCGAGCGTCGCGAGGAAGGCAAGCGTGCGCGAGAGCAGCGGCGAGGCGTCGCGGAGCGTGCGGCCTTCGAGCAGGCTGGCAGCGAGTTGGGCGTGGATTTCGACACCCGGCATCTCGCCAGGAAAAGGCGTGGCGTGGACATCGTGCAGAACCTCGGCGATGGGGCCAATGAAGACGAGTTTATCGCGAAAAACTTCGCCATTCCGTGTGCGAGGATCCGTAGCCCACGTGGATTCGATGAAGAGATTTTCAATCGGCACGGAAGAGTAACTGGCGAGCGGGGCGCTGTAGTTGATGATGCCGCCGCCGCCCTCCGGCACGGCTTTGCCGGTGAAGCGCGCGACGGCGAGTGGCGCAAAGGTGGTGAGATCCAAGATGCCATCGTCATAGCCCAAATCCGACTCGCGGAGCGCTGATGTGCGGTAGTAAAAGCGGCGCATCACGTCATCGAGGTCTTTGGTGTATTTGGCAAAGCCGATATTTTCCTCCCCAAGCGCGGTAGCGAGGAGGGTATTCGGGCGAAAGAAGGCGAACACATTTTGCGCTGTCCCGCCGGCAGCGTCTTTCTCTCGGACTTGTAAAATGGAGGCTAGGACGATGCGTCCGGGGTATTTTTTAAGCACGGCTGCAAGCTCGCCATCGTCATCCCGCTCGCTTGCAAAAACAACGTCCACCGCGACGGCGCGCGCGCCGGAAGCGAAGAGCCTTTCTATCGCGCGCGCAAAGACGGTGCGGGGCCACGGCCAAGTATGCTCGGCCATGAGGCGCAGTGCGTCTGAGTCGCCGATGTGGCTCGCAAAACTTTGCTGATCGAGACTCGAAGATTTGATTCCAACGATCACGATTTGCGGGTTGGGCGTGCGTGCTCCACGCAACCGAAAGCGGATGTCGTGCGCCTGCCCCTCCCACCGCTGCACGGCCTCCCGATGACGGAAAACATCGCTTTGCACGATCAAGAAAATCACCAAGGCCAGAGCGAGAATCACGCTGACGCGCCCACGTCGCAGCCAACGCAGGAGCGGGAAGCGGCCTTTTGTGCTGGGCGGTGACGTGCTCATCTACGGCGATACAGATGCACTGGCGCGCTGGGCAGCGCGCTACACCGCTGGCTGCTGCTGCGTGAGGCAGTGGAAAGCACCGAGGCCCCAGATGAGTTCGCGGCAGTCAATGGGGACGACTTTCCGCTTTGGGAACGCTTTTTGCAAAATCGCGGCGGCCCATTTGTCGTTCGTGTCAGCGAAGACGGGGAGGAGGATGACTTTATTGGCGATGTAGAAATTCGCGTAGCTCGCAGGCAGGCGCTGGCCGTCGCGGGAGATCTTGTGGGGCATGGGGAGCTTGATGACTTGGAAGCGCGGGAGCGGGCCGTCGGGGCCGTCGTCTTCATCGTCGTCCTTGGACTTCGTGGCTTTTTTTGGCTTCGGCTCGGTCATCAGGCCAGCGAGGTAATCGTAGTTCGCCTTGAGCGGGTCGTGGTTCGGGTCGGCCTCGTCTTCCTCCCATGCGCTCACGATGGTATCGGAGCGGATGAAGCGCGCGATGTCGTCCACATGGCCATCGGTGTCGTCGCCCTCGATGCCGTCGCCGAGCCAGAGGATTTCCTTTATGCCGAGATGATCGCGGAGGCGTTCTTCGATCTGCGCTTGGGTGAAATCCGGGTTGCGATTTTGATTCAACAAGCAACTCCGCGTGGTGAGCAGGAGGCCCTCGCCATTCACATCTATCGAGCCGCCTTCGAGGATGAGGCCGGGGTATTCCACGGGCAGTCCGAGCTTTTGTGCGATGGCCGTGGGCACGTAGTCGTCGTCGTCGAAGGGCGGGTATTTGAACCCCCACGCATTGTAGTCCCAATCGAGCGTGAGCAGCTTGGGCTCGGCTTTGCGGGTGACAAAGATGGGGCCGTGATCGCGGCACCACGGCTCGTTTGTGTGGATGTGGTGAAAGGTGACGTGCGCCGTCTTTGCGCCGATGCGGGAGAGGATGCGCTTCACGTCCGCCTCGTGGGCGGCGTCGCAGACGTTGATATGGACGGGCTCGGAATCCGCGAGCGCGTGGACCATCTTCGCCATCGCGGGCATCGCCTTATCGTAGGCGGCCTTGCCGGGGAAGCTGATGCCATCGCGGCGCGGCCAGCTCAGCCACGTTGCGGCGTGCGGCTCCCATTCGGCAGGCATCCGGTATCCGCGCTCGGCAGGGGTCGGTGGCGGTGGCGTCGGCGTCTGGGAAGGCTCGGGCGTTGGTGTTTCTTCAGGCATCAGTCTATAAAGCGTTTGGTAATATCGGAGTAAGCATCTATGCGGCGGTCGCGCAGGAAGGGCCAGTGTGTGCGCTGCATCTCCACGGCGTCGAGGTCAACTTCCACGATGAGGTTCTCTTCGCGATCCACGCTGGCCTTTTGCAAGATCTGCCCGGAGGGATCGGCGACGAAACTCTGCCCCCAAAACTCCAGCCCCGGCCCGCCATCGGGAGCCTCGTGACCCACGCGATTCACGGACGCCACGTAGCATCCGTTCGCGATGGCGTGGCTGCGCTGGATCGTCTCCCACGAGTTGTGCTGCCGCACGCCAAACTCCGCCTTTTCCGACGGATGCCAGCCGATGGCCGTGGGGTAAAAAAGAATCTGCGCGCCACTCAGCGCCGTGAGCCGCGCGGCCTCGGGATACCATTGATCCCAGCACACGCAGACGCCGATTTTCCCAAAGCGCGTCTGCCACGAACGGAAGCCGAGGTCGCCGGGGGTAAAGTAGAATTTCTCGTAAAAGAGCGGATCGTCCGGGATGTGCATCTTCCGGTATTTGCCAAGGAAAGAGCCGTCTGCATCGAGGATCGCGGCGGTATTGTGGTAGAGCCCCGCGCTGCGCCGCTCAAAGAGCGAGGCGATGATGACGATGCCATATTCCTTCGCCACTTTTTGCAGCGCCAGCGTGCTCGGCCCGTCGGGGATCTCCTCGCCGCAAGCGAAGTATTTGTGATCCTCGACTTGGCAGAAATACTGGCTGCGAAACAGCTCCTGAAGGCACACGATATTCGCGCCAGCCTTTGCGGCGGCGATGGTGCGCTCCACGGCTTTGTCCAAGTTGGCTTGGAGATCCGCGCCGACGGTGGTTTGCACGAGACCGAGTGTGACTTTGCGAGACGACATGAGAATAGGCTGTGGGTGTGCCGCTTTCGGAGAGGGGCGAAAAAACCGGGCTACTTCGCGGCGGGGACGATCTTCACACTCTCCACGCCGATGCGCTGCGTGGGCTTGCTCGCTTCACCGCCGCGCGATTGCGCCACGGGCGTCTCGCCGATCTTCTTCAGCACGTCTTCACCTTTGATGACCTTGCCAAACGCCGTGTATTTACCATCGAGAAAGCTCGGCGAGCCGAGGCAGATGAAAAACTGGCAGCCAGCGGAATCTGGGTCGCCACCGCGCGCCATCGAGAGCACGCCGGGCGTGTGTTTGCGGTCGTTGAATTCCGCTTTGATCTTATACCCCGGATCGCCCGTGCCCCACTCAGCCTCCAGCGCCGCGTCCTTCGTCTTCGGGTCGCCGCCTTGGATCATAAAGCCGGCGATGATCCGGTGAAACGCCGTGCCGTCGTAAAAACCTTTTTTCGCCAGCGTGATGAAGTTCTCCACGGTCTTCGGCGCGACCTCGGGCCAGAACTCCACGGTCATCTCTCCAGCCGTGGTTTTAATGATGGCGACTTCCTTCACAGCCTCAGCGGCAGACGCGCGGAAGCTGGTGAATCCAGCGATGGACAGTGCAAGCAATGCGGTGAGTAGTTTCTTCATGGCGGCGAGAAATACACGCGAGCCCCCGCGTGTCACGCGGAGAAATTCGCAGTCCCCCGCAGAACGTCCGGGCCGTAACGCAAACGTCACAGGAAGAACTTGGACAACGGCAAAAACTCGGGCACTATCGAAATTGTTCTGGGGGGAACAGCGGGGTTGTTGGCCAATCGGTCAGCAGCCCCGCACTTTTTTTGTGCGGATGGTTTTGGTGCAGCAGCGGCTCGTGGCTTTTAAAAAAAGAAACGGCACCGAGTGGTGCCGTTTGCGTCGCGCTGCGGAAGGCTGGGGAGCCAGACCTTATCCCCCCCAGAATACGATCCGGACATCCCCAGCCTTCCGCAGCGGCGACGGGGATTGATGTCTCTAAAAGTGAAGGCGCCGTCAAAATATTTTTTATAAAATTTATGGCAGCGGCGGGCGGTGAGTGCGGCTCGGTGTTCTAAGGGCAGGCACATTCGTAGCGGCGGAAAATCACACCTGCGCCAACACTCGCGGCTCGGGTGTGCGGTCTAGCGCGGTGTCGTTGCTGGCTACGGCGAGGAGATTCTTTGCCTCGAATTCCTTGCACCAGCCTTTGATCTCTGTGTCGTTAAAAATTTTGCCCAGCACGCGGCGGAGCAAGCCCTTGAGGCTCGCGTTTTCCAGCTCTCGCAGGCTTTGGATCGCTTCTTCTTTGTAGCGTTCCAGTAGGTCCGCGCAGCGCTCGTCGGCCTTCATGTCGCGGTAGAGTCCCTCCACTTCGGCGACGGTTGCGGTGCTGGTGCGATGCCACAGCGCGGTGGTCTCGGCGCTCGCGGCGCGCTCGTGCGCGGTGGCGAGGAGCAGGCTCGGGCGTAGGCCGGCGATGTCGCTGCTGTCTTCGCTTTGGCCGAGGTCGGCGAGGTCGTCGCGGATCTGGTAGGCGATGCCGAGGGCTTCGCTGAATTTCTCCAGCACCGGCGCGATTTCCTCGTAGCCGTCGTTCGCGTAGAGCGCGCCCACTTTCAGCGCGACCTCAAAGGCGGGCGCGGTCTTTTTTCGGAAAATATCCAACACTTGCAAGCTGGAGAGCGGCTCGGGATTCCGCGCCCACACAAGCTCCGCGCCTTGGCCGCGGCTCAGTTCGCGCTGGCCTTCTGCGGCCACGAGCATCATGGCGGCGCGCTGCTCGGCGGGGATGTCGCACGCTGCGAGCAAGCGGTAGCCTTCGCCGATCAGGAGGTCGCCCACGTTGAGCGCGACTGGCACGCCGTGCTCTTCGTGCAGCGTCTTTTCACCGTAGCGCGTGGCGTCGCCATCCTCGATGTCGTCGTGGATGAGCGAGGCTTTGTGGAAGCACTCCACGGCGACCGCCGCCTTTTTCAAATCGCGTGGCATTTCCGCCGAAGGCCCGGCCAGAGCGCGCCACGCGGCCACCGCGAGGAAGGGGCGCCAGCGTTTGCCGGCGCGGGTGAGCCACTCGCGGGCGATGCGCTCCGTCTCGCCTTCACCTGCACCCATGATCGCGCCGAGCGAGTCCGTCGCAAACCACCCATCCACCTCCGCGCGCAGCGAGCCGAGATCGAGGCGGCGCGTTTTATCGTCCGTGGTGAGGTGGATGTAGTCCCACACCCAATCGAGGTCCACCGTCGTATCAATACAATCGTCCTGCAACAACGGCACCGCCACGCCGGGGATCGCCGCCGCCTCCATGTATGGGAAACTGCGCTCCAGCACACTCAAGCACGAGATGCCCACGATCGCCTCAATCTGCCCCGTCTGGATCAGCGACATCACGATCGCCGAGCCCTCTGCCACCAGCACCGCGTAGCCCAGTCGCTCGGCTTCGTTTTGGAGATCCTGGATGCTGCACTGCCCGCACTGCTTGCAGAGCAGGCCGAATTCATCGAACGGCGCCGGGCACTTACTCTCCAGCCGCAGACACTTCGGCATCAGCAGCAGCCGCCGCTCAAAAGGAACCGCCGCGAGCTGCTCGCGCCACAGCTCGTTATTGATAAGCACCCCGATGTAATCCCGGTAGATCGGCTCACACCCGAGATGCGCCACCACGCGATCCGCGTGCTCGGAGAGCTCCGCAAAAGGCACCGGCGGCGTCGGCGCAAACTCCGCCACGTAATTCCGCACCGCGTGCAAAATCCGCGTGCGATCCTCCGGCGTCTGCGGGATGTTTTTCTTTGGCTGCCGGTAGCGCGGCGGAGCCACCGGCTTTGGCAGCGAGAGCGAGATCGGCGGTGCCGCGAAACGTGGAAAATCAGACATGGTGGTAAAGTAGGAGACTCTAGCAACCAACCGCAAGGGCAGAGGTTTCTTTGCGGTGGGGATAAAATGGACGGTTGTTTTGAATGAAGAAAAACCGACTCGGTGCGATTCAATCAGCGTTTTCCAAGAGCATGACGGATTTCCTCCGCTCGGTCCGCCTCGTCTGCTCGGGGGGAAACTTCTTTGGCCTCCATGCGAGTTTCCTCTTTTCCCAGCAGCGCGATTGCCACACAAAGCGTCGCTCTTTGATGAAAGTATCCGACCTACGCGGCATCCTCACTTACGTCCCACGCTTTCGCGAAAAAATCTTCGTGATCGCGGTGGACGGCGAAATCGCTGCCTCACCGAATTTCTCCACGCTCCTGCTCGATCTCGCAGTGCTGCGTTCGCTAAACGTGCGCGTGATCCTCGTGCACGGCGCAGCGCACCAGATCGAGCGCCTGGCACCCGCGAGGGGCGTCGTGCTTTCGAATACGGACGGCACGGGAATCACCGACGAAGCGACGCTGAAAGTCTCGCTGGATGCGGCGACGACGCTGATGAATGACATCATGCAAGGGCTCACAAGCGTGGACCTGCGCGCGGCGTATGCGAATGTCATTATCGCCCACCCGGCGGGCATCCTCGGCGGCGTGGACCAGCAGCACACCGGCAAGGTCGAGCGTGTGGATACGAAGCTCCTGCACGTCTTGCTGAATGAAGGCGTGATCCCGATCATTCCGCCGATTGGGTTCGACGGCGAGGGGCGCACTTTCCGCGTGAATAGCGACGCCATCGCCGTGGAAGTGGCCGAGGCCATGCAGGCGATGAAAGTGATCTACCTCGGCGCGCGCGACGCCGTGACTGCAAGCGGCGAACTCATCCAACAACTCAGCCTGAGCGAAGCCGAGGACCTCGTGAAAAAACGGCGCGCGCAGCTCGACGCCGGCACGCTCTCGAAGCTCGAACACGGCTTCCGCGCCTGCCGCAACGGTGTGCCGCGCGTGCATCTGCTGAATGGCAATACGGACGAGGCCTTACTCGCCGAGGTCTTCAGCCCCGAGGGCGTGGGCACGATGATCTATGGTAATGATTACCAGCAGATCCGCCGCGCCTTTAAGAAAGACGTGCGCGCTGTGCTCGTGCTCATCCGCCAATCCGTAGAGCACGCCGAACTCGCGAAGCGCACGCGCGCGGATATCCTCGCACAGATCGAGGATTATTGGGTGCTGGAAATTGATCGCCAGCTCGTCGCGTGCGTCGCCGTGCATCTCTACGCCGAAGCGCAGAAAGCCGAGCTCGCCTGCCTCTACGTTTCCAAGGCGCACGAAGGCCAGGGCTTTGGCCGCAAGCTCATGGCCTTCGCCGAGCAGCAAGCCGTGAAGGAAGGCGCGCGCACCATTTTCGCGCTGAGCACGCAGGCGTTTAATTACTTCCAGCAAAAAGGCGGCTACGTGGAAGTCTCGCCCGACGAGCTGCCATCCGAGCGTCGGAAAAAATACGACGCGAGTGGTCGCAATTCCAAAGTGCTGCAAAAGCTCGTGCTCACAGCGGCGGCGACGGAGGCGGGGCGGGTATGAAATTTGAAGCGCGAATGCGAGGAACACAGCGCCTACGGCGGGCTGAACTCTTAATTTTTAAGACCGCAGCAATTGCCGTCTGCACGGTGTATTGGAAATTAAGAGTTCAGAGTTCAGAGTTAAGAGTTAAGAGTTTTTTTCCCCTCACCCAACTCCCATGAGCCCCACCCTCCTCCTTGATCTCGTCGTCATCCTCGTCTATTTCGGCATCGTCATGGGCATCGGCCTGTGGATGGGCCGCAAGCAAAAGTCTGTGGAGGATTTCGCCCTCGGCGGGCGCGACATCGCGTGGTGGGCCGTGCTGGCTTCCATCCTCGCGGCGGAGATTTCGGCAGGCACATTTTTCGGTGCGCCGGGCGAGGGCTTTGCGCTGCGGAATTTCACCTACGTCCAGCTCATCCTGGGCTACCTGCTCGCCCGCATCGTCGTGAGCGCCGTCTTCATCCCCGCGTATTATCGGCACAACGTCGTCAGTATTTACGAATTCCTGGAGACGCGCTTTGGCCCAAGCACGCGCAGGGCTGCGTCAGCGATCTTCCTCGTCACGCGGCTCCTCGCCAGCGGCACGCGACTGTGGGTGCCCACGGTGCTCATCGTCATGCTGTGGAATCTCGCGTTTCCCAATGAGCACGCGACGGCGGATCACGAGTTTTGGCTGTGCGGCGGTGCGCTCGTGCTCATCACCATCGCCACTGCGATCTATACGACCATCGGCGGCATCCGCGCAGTCATCTGGACGGACGTGATCCAGATCGTCGTGCTCGTGAGTGCGCTCGCCTTTTCGCTACAGTATCTCATCGGCCACGTCGGCGGCTGGGCCGTGGCGAAGACGCATCTTTTTAGCGCGACGATCTTTGATTCCGGCGTGAAAGCAGACCTCGGACTGTGGGCGAATATCAAAGGCGTGCTGGAGCAGGAATACACACTGTGGGCGGCGTTTCTCGGCTCCACATTCGTCACGCTCGCCACGCACGGCACCGATCAGGACATGGTGCAGCGGATGCTCACGGCGAAGAACAAAAACCAGAGCGCCGCGGCCACCATCCTCAGCGGCCTCGCCGATGTGCCCATCGTCTTTTGCGTCCTCAGCATCGGCATCCTCCTCGCCGTGTATTACGATGCGAATCCCGATGTGCTCCTCCCCCGCAATGCCAGCACTGGAGCCATCGTAGCAAATAAAGCCTTCCCGCATTTCATCCTCACAGCGATGCCCGGCGGCCTGCGCGGACTCGTGCTCGCGGGGGTGCTCGCGACGACGATGGGCTCGCTCAGCACGGCGCTAAATTCCCTCGCGACCAGCTACGTCCGCGACTTCCATTTCCGCTGGTTTGGCGAGCCCACGACCGATGCTGGCCGAGTGCGCGTGCTGCGTTTCGGCACCATCCTTTTCGCCACGCTTCTCATCGCCGTGGGCCTCGCGACAGCATGGGTGAGCGCGAAGAATCCACAGCTCCGCATCATCCCGATCATCCTCGGCATCTTCGGCTACACCTACGGCTCACTACTTGGCGTTTTCATGGTCGGCCTCTTCACCCGCACGCGCGGCAGTGAGAAAGGAAACGCCCTCGCCATGTGCGTGAGCTTCCTCGTCGTCGCCTACCTCAGCGGCCTTGACCGCTCGCTCGCCGGGCTCGTCGGCGGGCACGGCATCCCGCGCCCAGACTGGATGCCCGAGATCGAATTCCCGTGGCGCATTTTCTTCGGCGCGATCACCAGCTTCGCCATCGCAGTCTGCTTCCGCACGCCAGCCAGTCGGCGCGGGGTGTCGGCGGGAATTTCACACAGTCTCTAAGCCCGTGACGGCTTGGTGATTAACAAGCCCGACGCACAAACGTCACCAAAACCAACCAATACCAAAAATGAAAACTCTATCACTCCTCGCCATCGCCGCATTTGCCGCGTTTGGCTTCACCGGCTGCGACGACAAGAAAGTCGAAATGCCAGTCAAACTCGACGACGCCAAGAAAGCAGGCGATGCGGCCAAAGCTGCCGTGGATAAAGGCACCCAAGACGCAAAAGCCGCGACGGACAAAGGCGTCGGCGATGCTGCTGCCGCTGCCGCTAAAGTCGGCGGAGCCGCTGCGAGCGACGCCGTGAAGGCCGGAGCCGACGCTGCCAAAGCCAAGCTCGACGCCGGTGCGGATGCCGCGAAGGCCAAGATCGAAGCTGCCGTGAAACCTGCGACGCCAAAGCCAGCGGAAGACGAAGTCATCAACGCTCCGCCAGACGCCGCTCCCGCTCCTGCGCCTGCGAAGTAATCACGTCACCAATTTACAAAAAGCCCCGCCTTCGAAAAAGGGCGGGGCTTTTTTATTTCCGCGAAAGTTTTCACAAAGCTGTGCGATGCACGGTGATTGATACCCCACACATGAACCGTTCACTTGCCGCCCGTTTTTTCATCCCAGCACTTCTTTTCACCGCACCGCTGCTCTCGTCCGCCGAGCCGCAGTGGATCTGGCTCTCGAAAGCCGCCAAGGCGAACGAGAAGGTGACGCTCCGCAAAGAGTTCGATCTCGGCGCGGCGGTAAAGAGCGCGACGCTTTCGGTGACTTGCGACAATGGCGCGGATGCCGTGCTCAATGGAAAACCCGCGCTGCAAAACCGCGATTGGATGGAACCCACGAAAGCCGACGTGACGGCGCTGCTCAAGGCGGGAAAGAACGAGCTCGTGCTCAATGCCCGCAATCAAGACGGCATCGCCGCAGCAGTCGCTGTGCTCACCATCGAGCTCTCGGACGGCAAAACCGTGACCATCGAAACGGGCGAAGACTGGCAGGCGGCTCCAGCGGGCGGCGCGGATTTCAAACCAGCCGTCGCTATTGCCAAATACGGCGCAGAACCGTGGGGGCTCGCGCTGGGTGGCGCACAAAAAGCAGGCACGAAGCGTGGAGGCGGCGATCAAACCGTGGCCCCCGCAGATTCGCTGCAACTGCCAAAAGGCTTCAAAGCTGAGTTGCTCTACACCGTTCCAAAGACCGAGCAGGGCTCGTGGGTCGGGCTGACGGTGGATCCGAAAGGGCGGCTCCTCGCCACCGATCAATACGGCGCACTTTATCGCATCACCGTCCCAGCCATCGGCGCAAAAGACGCAGCGGCGGAGACGAAAGTCGAGCCGCTCACCACCGAGCTGCGCGGCGCGCACGGCATCCTCTATGCCTTTGGCAGCCTCTACGCGATGGTGAACGAAGCAGGCACCCACGGCCTCGTGCGGATGCGCGACACGGATGGCGACGATCATTTTGGCCCGCTCGAAGTGCTGCGCAAATACGACGGCAGCGGCGAGCACGGCCCGCACTCACTGGCGCTTTCGCCGGATGGGAAGTCGCTCTATTTCTGCAATGGCAACCACACCAAATTGCCGGAGACTCTGGAATTGAGCCGCGCCGCGAAGGCATGGCAGGAAGACCACATCCTCCCTCGGATGTGGGATGCGAATGGCCACGCCAAAGGCATCCTCGCGCCGGGCGGCGTGATTTACAAAACCGACCCAGACGGCAAGACCATCGAGCTGGTGAGCTATGGCTTCCGCAACGAATTCGACATCGCCTTTGACGCGAATGGCGAGCTGTGGACTTACGACAGCGATATGGAATGGGACATCGGCTCGCCGTGGTATCGCCCCACGCGCATCGTCCACGCGCAGAGCGGCGCGGACTACGGCTGGCGCAGCGGTGCTGGGAAATTCCCCGCGTATTATGCCGACTCGCTGCCGCCCGCGCTCGACGTGGGCCCGGGCTCGCCCACGGGTGTGACTTTCGGCACTGGCGCGAAATTTCCCGCGAAGTATCAGCACGCATTTTTTGCGAACGATTGGACCTATGGGACGATGTATGCGATGCACCCGACGCCGAGCGGCGGTAGCTTCAAGATGGAGAAAGAAGAGTTCGTCGCAGGCAAGCCGCTGCCACTCACGGATGTCGTCATTCATCCCAAAGACGGCGCGATGTATTTCGCCATCGGCGGACGCCGCACGCAGTCCGCGCTCTATCGCGTGACCTACGTGGGCACCGAGAGCACCGCTCCCGCGCCGAGGCTCGTGGAGACGGCTGAGGCCAAGCTCCGCCATGATTTGGAGAAGCTGCACATCGCCGGCACCGGCCCCGAAGCCATTGATAAAGCATGGCCCGCCCTCGCGCACGCCGACCGTTTCGTGCGGACAGCGGCGCGCATCGCCATCGAACGCCAGCCCGCTGAGAAGTGGAGCGCCCGCGCGCTCGCGGAGAAGAACCCGCAGGCATCCATTGAGGCCATCATCGCCCTCGCCCGCGTAGGCCGTAGCCCAGAGGCAGCGGCATCCGCAGCAGAGGCTCAGAAAAAATCCGGCACCTCCTCCGGCCCCGTTGGCCCGATTTTGCCCGCCGATGTTGCGCTACAAAAGCAACTACTCGAAGCACTCGGTCGCCTTAATTTCGCCAGCCTCGCGCCGGAACTCCGCCAGCCTCTCATCCGCGCCTACCAGCTCGTCTTCACCCGCACGGGTAAACCCGCGCCAGAGGTCTGCGCCGCAGTCGTTGCAAAATTCGATGCGCACTTCCCAAGTAAGGATGCCTTCATCAATCGCGAACTCGCCCAGCTCCTGATCTTCCTCGATTCCCCTACCATCGTCGCCAAGACCGTGACCATGCTCTCCACGCTCAAAGATGTGGACGAAGACATCGCCACCGACTCCCTGCTCGCACGCAACATTGGCTACGCCGCCGCCGCGCAAGCCATGCAAGCCAGTCGGCCAAACCAACAAGCGATCACTTTTGCCTACGAGCTTCGCAACGCAAAGACCGGATGGACGCCCGCGCTGCGTAAGACTTACTTCGCATGGTTCCCGAGCACGCGCGGATGGAAGGGCGGCAACAGCTTCACGAAATTCATCGAGAATATGCGGACGGAGGCGCTGACCACTTTCGTCCCCGACGCCGAGCGTGCAGCCTTGGATGAGATGAGTAAAAAAGCCGCGCCCGCACCGGTGCAAAATGGCGTGATGCCCAAAGGCCCCGGTCGCGCCTACACTGCGGACGACATCGTCGCGCTCACCAAAGGCGGCCTGCATGGGCGCAGCTACGAGCAGGGCAAGGCCATGTTTTCCGCCACGCTCTGCGCCGCCTGCCACCACTTCGGCGGCGACGGCGGCAATGTCGGCCCGGACATCACCGGTGCTGGCAATCGCTACACCATCCGCGACCTCGCCGAGAACATCATCGAGCCCAGCAAAGTCATCAGCGACCAATACGGCAGCGAGGAGATCGCGCTCAAAGACGGCAGCCTCGTCGTAGGCCGAGTCGTCGTGCAGGAAAATGGAAAGCTCTTTGTGATGACGAGCCCGCTCACGCCAAACGACCTCACGCCTGTGGACGAATCTGCTGTGAAATCGCGCAAACCTTGGGCGATTTCCATGATGCCTCCCGGCCTCATCAATTCGCTCAACGAAGAAGAGCTCAAAGACCTCGTCGCCTACCTCCTCAGCGGGGGAAATGCCGCAGACAAAGCGTTCGCGAAGTAACTGCGCACTTTTAGAAAATACCCGTTGCAGAAAAGCGGAGCGCCCGATAGCGTCCGACCTCCTTAGCAAGACGGCGCTATCGTCTAGAGGCCTAGGACACTGCCCTCTCAAGGCGGGAACACGGGTTCGAAACCCGTTAGCGCTACCATTTCCCCTCACCCAAAAATCCGCCAACGGGAAAAAAACAGCAGGCCAATAATGGCGAGGAACGGCAGTAGGATCGGCAGCGCGAAGCGCACGATGTAGCTCACGAATGTCGGTGTGCGGACGCGCGCGTGTTCGGCGATGGCTTTCACCATGAAGTTTGGGCCGTTGCCGATGTAAGTCATTGCGCCGAAGAAAACCGCGCCGAGCGAGATGGCCTCCAATGTGCCTGCGTGGGCGTGGGCGAAAGTGAGCACGTCGCCCGGCTGATCGAGCGCGAGGTGCTGTTGGCCGAGCGCGGTGGCGAGGAAAGCGAGATACGTGGGCGCATTATCCAGCAAGCCCGAGAGCGCGCCGGTGGCCCAAAAGTAGGCGATGTCGCTGGTGAGCGGGGGTGGGTTGGTTTGCAGGTAATCGAGCGCGGGCACCATCGTGGCGAAGATGCCGAGGAAGAGCCACGCGACTTCGCGGATGGGCTCGAAATTAAAATCGTTCGCCGCATGGATGTCGCGGTGCGTGGTGCGCCATGAGCCGAGCGCGGCGGCGAGCATCACGCCCTCGCGCCAGCCAGCAGGCAGCAGCAGCACGGCGAGGAGGATGAGCGCGAGGAAGGCGAGATTGTGCAGGCCTCGTGCGCTCCACGTCTCGTTTGCGGTCTCGGCCTCGCGGATTTTGCGCAGAGCGCGGAGGAAATTGCGGCGGTCGAAAAAGTAGAATACCGCGATGAGGCTGGCGACGGCGACAAGCCAGCCCGCCCAGCAATGCTGCATGACCCAGCCGAATGGGACGCCTTTTAAATACCCCATGAAGAGCGGCGGATCGCCGATGGGGGTGAGGCAGCCGCCGACGTTGCTCACGATGAAAATAAAGAAGACGATGTGGAACTCGGTAATGCGGTATTTGTTCGCGCGAATCCACGGGCGGATCAGTAGCATGGAGGCCCCCGTGGTGCCGATCACATTTGCCAGCACCGCGCCGATGGCGAGGAAGAGGCAGTTTGCGCCCGGCGTCGCCTCGCCCTTTACGGTGAGGTGGATGCCGCCCGAGACGATGTAGAGCGAGCCGATCAGCGCGATGAAGCCAAGGTATTCCTCCAGCGCGTGCAGCATCGGCGTGGGCTCGCGCAGCACCGCGAGATAGTAGCCTGCGCTCACTGCGCCGAGCCCCACGGCGATGTGCGGGTAGCGACGGTGCCATATTTTCGGGAAAGCAATCGGCCCCAGCGCCACGCACAGCAGCAGCAACGCAAAAGGCGCGAGCAGCCAGAGCGGCGGTGCGGTGGAAAGAAAGAGCAGCATCGCGCCGAGAGTGCAGCGCACGCTTTGCTGGTAAAAGCATCCTTTTGCGCGCGCGCATTGACGCACCGCGAGAGAATCCCCATGTTCCGCCGCCATGATTCTGCCCGCTGTCACCCAGCTCCTCATCATCCAAGATCGCGACCGCAAACTGCGCCAACTCAAAAGCGAGCTAAAGAGCGCGCCGCTCGAAAAAGCTGCGGCAGAAGCCAAAGCCAGCGGGACAACTGCCGCGCTGGATGCCGCCAAGCTGCGGGCCAAGGAGATCGAGGTGAAGCGTAAGGAGCTGGAAAACGAAGTCCGCACTCGCAACGAGCGCATCGCCAAATACGAGCAGCAGAAACTCAGCACGCGGAAGAACGAGGAATACGCCGCCTACGATCATGCCGCTGAGAGTCTGCGCCGCGAGATCACTGGCATCGAAGATCAAGAGCTAGATCTGATGGACGCGGCGGATCGCCAAAAGCCCGTCATCGCCAGTGCCGATCAAGAAGCTACGGCAACCCGCGTGATGGTGCAGCGGCAGATCGCCGACCTAGAAGCCAAGAGCAAGGCTCTCGAAACTCAAGTAGCCGAGCTGCAAGCCGAGCGCGAGAAGCTCGCGGCTGAGGTGGATGAAGACCTCCTCGACGAATACCAGCGCCTCTTTGAAAAGAAGGATGGCCTCGCCGTTGCCGGGCTGGAAAACGAAATTTGCCAAGGCTGCCACGTCAAAGCGCAGACTCACATCTTCCACGCCGTGCGCGCTGCAAAAGTGGTGACGAGCTGCCTGAACTGCGCCCGCATCCTCTACATCATCGCGTAGAAGCGACGCCCTCGTCGCTTTTAAAAAATGTCGCAACGCTGCGAGCGCGCAAAAGCGACGGAGGCGTCGCTTCTACGATACGCGGGTCGTGTGTATTTCCCGCACCAGCTCCTCCGTCATCGCCCAATCAATGCACTGGTCCGTGATGGACTGGCCATAGACGAGCGCCTCCAGCGAATCGCCGAGCGACTGCGCGCCAGCGACGAGATTGCTCTCCAGCATCGCACCGATGATGCCGTGTGTGCCGCCTGCTCGCTGGGCCACGATCTCGCGGAAAGTCGCGGGCATCTTTCGGCAATCCTTCGCGCAGTTCGCGTGACTCGCATCAATCATCACTTTCTGCGGCAGCCCGTGTTTGCCTAAATCGGCGAGCGTCTTCGCTACGGCATCCGCATCGTGATTTGCACCGTCATCGCCACCCCGCAGGATGACGTGGCAGTCGGGATTCCCCTCCGTCGCCACCACGCTTGCGCGGCCTTGCTCATCTATGCCGAGGAAAGTCTGCGGCTGCATCGCGGCCTTGATCGCATTGATCGCTGGCACCACCGCGCCGGAGGTGGTGTTCTTAAAACCGACGGGCATCGAGAGCCCGCTGGCCATTTGCCGATGCGTCTGCGACTCCGTGGTGCGCGCGCCGATGGCGCTCCAGCAGGTGAGGTCGGCGATGTATTGCGGCGTGATCGGGTCGAGCATCTCCGTGGACGTGGCGAGGCCGAGATCGAGCACGTCGCGGAGGAAAGTGCGTGCCAGCCGCAGGCCGGTGGGGATGTCGTTCGTGCCGTCGAGATGCGGGTCCATGATGAGCCCCTTCCAGCCGACCGTGGTGCGTGGCTTTTCAAAATACACGCGCATCACCACGAGCACGCGCTCCTTCACTTCGGCGGAGAGCTTCGCCAGCCGCTCGGCGTATTCGCGCCCGCCCTTGAGATCGTGGATCGAGCACGGGCCGACGATGAGCAGGAAGCGCGGGTCTTCACCCGAGAGCACCGCCGCGATCTCCGCGCGCGATTGCGCCACAAAGGCCGCGTGCTTTTCCCCGCGCGGGATCTCCGCGCTGAGCGCCTGTGGCGTCGGCAAAGCGGTGTTGGCGATAATGTGAACATCTGAAACTCGGGTCATACCATCGTCTCGGTGCCGCGAAAGCGCCGTGCCTGCAAGCTCCGATGCAGCGCACGCACTTTGATACAGCCTTCTCCCCGCCGCCTCGCGTATATGCAGGCGTATGAAAAAACACATCGCCACGCTCTTCCGTCTCGCCCTCGTTCTCGTCGCCGCTGCGCCTACTTTTGCGGATGAGCGCAACCTCCCCTTCGTCATCGGCGAGCGGCACGAAGGCGGCGGCTATTACAGCGTGAGCAGCTCAGGCGAACGGGCGAGTAATTTGCAAAAGGTGCAGCTCCTCTTGGAGGAAAAAGCGCTCAGCAGCGACCGCGCCGTCACCACCACGACCAGCAAGGTCATCATCCAGACAGGCAAGACGAAGACCGTGGATCAGCTCGTGAAAGTGCTCGCCGAGGCGCTCCAGCGTTTCCTCGCCAAGAATCCCGCCGACGAAGGCAAATCGCTCGCAAAGATCGGCAGCCTCAAGGCAGGCGGCGAAGTGGAGCTGCTCGTGCAAAGCGGCGAACTCACGTTTGAATTCCGCCAACCCGAGCAGACCAGCGAACTCGCCAAGCTCACCCCCGCGCAAGCCACGGTGATGCTCGCGCTGTTGCAAGGCCGCTAGGAGCGATTGCGTTGCGTCATCTGCTGGAGATTCCCGCCGATGTGCTGGGCGAGCGCGATCATCTCCTCGGCCTCGCGCGGCGGGAGCACTTCGATGCAGTTGCGGCCCCACACGGCGAGCCATGTGGCGAAATGATGCGGCTCCAGCTTGAGGAAAATGTGCCGCCCCATCCCACCGGGATACTGCTGCGGCCCGCCCGTCATCTGCGCCCAGAAGTCCACAATCGTGCGGATGTGCGCGGGCCAGTCTTTGACGTGTTTGAGAAAGATCGCCTCCACCTCCGGCTCATACCGCACCCGCGCGTAAAACCACTTCACCAGCCGTTGCAGCCCCTCCTCCCCGCCGATCCGCTCGTAGAGCGAGGCGAAGGGTGGCACGCCCTCCACGGGCGGGTTGGGCGGCACGACGTAGTCAGCGTTCATGGATTAAATCAGCGTCCTCGCGTGGGCGAGCGCCTCGGCGAGTTTGCTGGCGTCTTTGCCGCCGCCTCGGGCGAAGTCCGGTTTGCCGCCGCCTTTGCCGCCGACGATGGGGGCGATGGCGGCGATGATCTTGCCGGCTTGCACGCGGGCTTGGTGCTCTTTGCCGACGCTCGCGATGAGCGCGACGCTGCCCGCGTGGGCGGCTCCGAGGACGACGATGCCATGGAAGATCCCCTTCAGCGCCTCCGCCACGGAGACGGCGGAATCGGCATCGAGGTCGCCGAGATTGGCGACGATGGCGTGGTTTTCGGCAGTCGCGAGGAGGTCTTTGGCACGGGCGGAGGCTTCGCGCTGCTGGGCGGCTTTCAGCGTGCGCTCCAGTTCTTTTTGCTGCGCTAAAATGGCGTCTATTTTCTTTTCGAGATCGCCGAGAGGTGCGCCGACTTTGACCGCGAGGCCGGCGAGGCGTAGCGAATCAGTGAGCGCGCTGTCGTAGGCGCTGAGGCCCGCGACGGCTTCGATGCGGCGGACTCCGGCGGCGATGGCGGCTTCACTCGCGATGCGGAAAAGCCCGATCTCTCCGGTGCTGCGGACGTGCGTGCCAGCGCACAGCTCTTTGCTGTAGCCGCCGATGTCCACCACGCGCACCACGTCGCCGTATTTATCGCCGAAGAACTGCATGATGTCCGCCCGCCCCTTCACCTCGGCGTAAGGCGTCTCCGTCCAAATAACCGGCGCATTTTCGAGGATGCGCTCATTCACCAGCCGCTCGATGTCGCGCACCTGCTGCGTGGTGAGCGCGGCGCTGTTGAAATCAAACGTGAGCTTCTCAGGGTTCACCGCGCTGCCCTTTTGCGTGGCCTCGTGCGAGACGACCTCGTGCAGCGCCCAGTGCAGCAAGTGCGTCACGCTGTGGTGGCGCTCGATGGCGTGGCGGCGGCGGGCCTCCACCGCGAGCGAGACGCGCGCACCCACGGCGGGCGCATCCACACCCTCCAGGAAATGCAGCCACGTATTCCCGCTCTTCTGCGTATTGGAAATGCGCCACGTATCCGCGCCGAGCACGATCTCGCCCGAGTCGCCGACCTGCCCGCCCATCTCGGCGTAAGCCGTCGTCGCGTCCAGCACCACAGCGGTCTTGTCCTTCATCGCCACGACCTCCAGCACCGTGGCCTCTGTCGTGAGCGCATCGTAGCCGAGGAACTCCGTCGGCGTCGTAGTCTCGATCTGCGAAAGCTCGATGATCTGCTTCTTCTGCGCCGCCCGAGCGCGGGCGCGCTGCTCTTCCATCAGTTTTTCAAAACCTTCTGCGTCAACTTTGAACCCACGCTCGCGAGCCATGAGTTCCGTTAGGTCGAGTGGAAAGCCGTATGTGTCGTAGAGTTTGAATGCTTTAGCGGCGGGGAACGGAAATTCTTTAGATTGCGCGCCGAGTAATTTTTCAGCGGTCGGATACTCTTTCCCCGTTGCAATCGAAGCGCCGATGACAGCCCCCGCTTGAACTCCTTGGAAGAAGGTGACGATTGCCTCGAACTCTGCGATTCCCCGATCCAGCGTCCGGTTAAATGCCTCCTCTTCACGCTTGAGGGTTTCTTTGATGATCGTTTGGCGGGTGCGGAGTTCGGGGAAGACGTCGCCCATGTGGCGGGCTAGGACGTCCACGAGTTTGTAGAAGAAGGGCTCGCGGAAGCCGAGGGTGCGGCCGTAGCGGACGGCGCGGCGGAGGATGCGGCGGAGGACGTAGTTGCGATCCGTGTTGCCGGGCTGGATGCCGTCGGCGATGGCGAAGCTGAGGGTGCGGATGTGGTCGGCGATGACGCGGAAGGCGATGTCGAGGGCGATTTGTTCGGCTGCAAGGGGCTCTACAGAGAAAGTGTGACGGAATGTCTCTGAATCCTTTGGCAGGATGGTGCCGACAGGACTGAATGTCTCACATTTCTGTGCAGTTGTGAGAGAATCCGTTCGGAATGTCTCATCCTTGCGAAGAGATGTGGTGCCGTCCGTTCTGATTTTGCCATCCTGCTCGCCAGTTCCGATGCCGTCCGTTCTGATTTTGCCATCCTGCTCGCCAGTTCCGGTGCCGTCCGTTCTGTTTTGCCCATCCTGCTCGC
>JAYVQK010000117.1:0-8048 GCA_043757005.1 Verrucomicrobiaceae bacterium | reverse complement strand
CCTTCGACTGCACGACCCAGCCACACGCGAAAAGCTGTGCGTCAATTTTCTCACGGGCTTTCTCCTCTGGGGTCATGTGACGGGCATCCGAGACGCGCACCGTAGCTGGCAGCGGAACCGTGAAAAGGCCAAACGAGACAGCCACCCTGTTTCGTGTCCGGCTGCCCGTGATCGAACGTTCTTTGCCGTTTGTTTCGCAGCCTCCACCCATCGTCACCGCTGCTGGCCGGGAGGTCGGGGAGTGCAGCCGTGAGGAGTCGAACCTCAAACCTTCTGATTCGTAGTCAGACGGCTTGCACCTTGTTTTTCAATTCTTCTCTGTAGAAAGATACGCATACATACACGTAAAAACAGGTATTCTCAGCTTGAAAGGGCAATAAGGGCAATTACTTTTGGTCATGCCACGACGACTCCAACTCACCCCCGCCAAGTCAAGACTCATCTCCACACCTTGGCGCGTGAATCTCCCATCCAGCATCAGCGGCAGCGGAAAACGCGAACGGCATTTTTTCCCGACGCGCCAGGACGCCGAGACGTTCTGCCGACAGCAGCGCACCCGGCTGCAAAATTTCGGACGCAACTCAACCAGCCTCACGCCCGCTCAGTTGGAAGATGCGGCGCAGGCCTTCGCGAAGCTGAAACCGCACGGGCTTTCGCTCAACGAGGTTGTCGCCAGTTTCCTTTTGCAACGCGAGGCGATGGAAAAGAGTGTGACCTTCAAGACGCTGTTTGAGCGCTTTGTCGCATCGAAGCACGGCAAGTCCGCAGCCTACCTCCGCGGACTGCGTTACACGCTGCCCCGTTTTCCGCGTTTGCACGATCGCATCGTGACCGAGATTCATCCCTCCGACATTGATGCCGAAATGAGCGAGATGACTGCGGCAGTGAAAAACGCATTCCTGCGAAACCTCCGCGCCGTTTTTAATTTTGCCGTGAAACGCGACTGGCTCACAGTGAACCCCGTCGAGAAGCTCGACTTCGAGGCAGTGAGGAAGACGGAGGTTGTGACGCTTTCCCCGAAGGAAGCCGCAACTCTCATGGCTGCAGCCGAGAATCACTTTGACCTTCTGCCGTATCACGCTCTTGGACTGTTCGCTGGGATCAGGCCGATGGAACTTGAACGTCTGGACTGGCAGCACGTCGATCTCACGGAGCGTCACATCGAGATCACGGCGGAGGTTTCCAAGACCGGACGCCGGCGCATCATCGAAATGGAGCCAAACTTGGTGAAGTGGCTTTCTCGATTCGCGGCATCGGGCGGCAAAATGAAGGGCAAGGTGACACCCGCAACGAACCTCCGCTCCAGACTCCGCGAAGTTCGCACCGATGCAGGGCTCGACACGTGGACGCAGGATGTGATGCGCCACAGCTATGCGAGCTACTGGCTGGCCCAGCACGGCGACATCAACCGCCTCACTCTCAACATGGGCCACGAAAGCTCCGACATGCTCTGGCGTCACTACCACAAGGCCAGCAAACGGAAGGAAGCTGAACGCTACTGGCAAATCACGCCAACTGCACGGAGCGGCAAAGTCGTTTCCTTCGCCTAACGCCACTGCTCCTCAGCGATCCGAAATTCGGACAGTTGCGAGCATGTCGTAAACTTTTTCGACTGCCCTGTTCTCACAGTGGCGGTGGGGAAGAACCTTTTGAACCCCAGAAAAGGTCATTTCCTGCACGTACAAATTCGACGCCAAATTCGAGTTGCCGAATGGCGGCTTGGTCGCGTAATGAGCGAAAAGTCTCGAAGGAATCCGGATAAACGTAGAACGCGAGGTAGATTTCACCCTTGGGCGCATTTCTTAAAAGTTGATCGATTGCCGCCTTGTTGTCGGAAATTGTCCAGCCGAGTGCTTCAATCGGTTTTGATAGTTTGGAATTCTCGCCCTTCGTGCTCCAGGCGATAGTTATGTCGTTCTTGACGCCGTTGGCGTCCAAAAGTGGGTAAATCTTTCCAAACTTACAAATAATAGACAAAGGCCTCTTTGAACGAGCACGCTCTTTTGGAAAGCGGAGGGTAACGTGGTGCGCTTCCTTCTCCGTTTGGATCAGCTTGTTGATTTCGGCAATTCTTTCTTCAAGCCGTGCCCTATTCTCATCCTGCGTCTTGATTTCATTTGCAACTTCCTGCAAATGCCGTTGAAGCGCGCGCAGATCGCTTGTGAGCTTTTTCCACTCGGTGCTGAAATCGATTGTTTCTTTGGCTATCAGATCCTGCACTTGGGAACTCAAGTGTTCTCGTTGAGACTTGGCCGCCTCAAGCTCTTGCTCCAGCTTTTCCTTTTCTGCCACCAAATCTGCCATGCCGGTCGTGGATGGGGCAGCGGCTTCCGCAGTTAGCCTGCGGGTCTCGGCAAGGTCAGCCTCCGCCGTGGCGATCCGGCGGTGCATCATCTCAGCACTGGCTTCGCTCTCCGGAGTCTCTACTTTCACTGTCTGCGCCATCAGTGCCACGAGAATGGCGATGAGCAAAATTGCTCCGAACATGCTGCATACCGTGTCGAGCAGCAATTCGAGCGCATCGCTGCTGGTGCGTCCGAGTTTTCTCATTGGGATTTGCTGAAATTTATTGTGACTTCCTCTCCTACCGCGTCGTAGCCAATCTCAAAACCTGCGCTCTTTGCTGAGTCCACCAAGGCATCAAAGAGATCAACTCCCGAGGGCTTGAGATAAAAAACGATGTATTGATCGAGTTTGGAGTAGGCTTTTAGTGAATTTCCAAACTTGGCCGGCAACCCACTGCCGCGTAACTCGGATTTTTCAGGATGATCGAAACGCTGCAATATCACTGCATCAGCCGAGACCACCGCGAGCACCGGTTCCTTGCTTGTCTTTGAGCGCTCTGGAATAAGCCAAAGTTCATTTTTTCTAGCCTGCTCTGCGAGAAGTTGGCTTTCCCGCTCTCGGAGTGTATCGTCGGCACGTTTCATTTCGGCCTGACTGCGGGCGGCCTTTTCTTTCTCTAGTGCAAGCTGAGCCGCGACAGCAGCGTTCGCAGCCTTGTGCTTTTCCAACTCGGCAAGAACTATTTTCGGGCCGTCGCTGCGTTGCTTGTCGGTCAGCCCCTTCATACCTGACTGACTGATCGCCCGAATACTTGCCAGTTCTCCCCGCATGATCTTCATCTCCCCTCTTAGTGCAGCCGGATTGAGCTTTGCTGCCGCACTGGCATCCTGAGCCACGCGCAAGTCAGCGGTTGCACGAGTTAGTTCATCCAGCAAACTCGCAAGTTGTTGCGCTAATTGCGGCGGTATGGGTTCACCGGGTTCGCCATGTCCCGGTTCGCCCATATTGAGCGCGAGCAACATGACGACCGTGATGAGAACAGCCATCGCAGACGTGATGATGTCCTGAAAGGCAAAGAATGGGCTAATCCCCCCGATCTTCCCGCGTTGAAACCGTCCCTTCATTTCATGCAAGCTTCAATTTTGAAGCAACATGCGCGTGGCAGTAGTCATTGCATGAATCGAGAAACTCACCCTCACTGCTTTGCAGAAAAGCCAGCAGGAGTTGAAGGACTACTGCGCAAATGAGAGCGATCAGGGTCGTTTCAAACTTTGTTGCGAGTCCAGCGGTAACAGCCTGAAGCCCTTCACGGATGGCAGTAAGGTCGCCACCGGCTCGCAGGGTGATACCGAGTGCGCCAATCGCGGCACGCAAGCCGATGACAGTGCCGATGAATCCGAGAACCGGAATTGCCCAGAGGAAGCTATGCACAAGCCCGTAGCTCGATGCGATATGCTCTTCGTCGTAATCCGCCTGATTGCGCAAAATCGTCGCAACATCGTTGACTTGACCGATGTTCTGGAGGTTCGAGAGCGCCCGCTCGATACGGTTTAGCAGCAGAAAATTACCTGCGTTATCGACGAGAGAATGAACGCGACTGAGAACTGCGCGTGCGCTTTCGCGATTAAGCAGAAAGTCCGGCTGTTGGGGCACTGCCGAAAGGGTGAGCGCTTCCGCTTGGAGGGTCAATTTGCGCGATTTGACAAAGAGAATCGCCAGTCCCCAAAAGAAGAGAAGCATTGTCGGATAGGGAGCGATGCCACGTTCGAGAAACATTGCAGTAAGCCAGTGTGCTTCGGGCCAGCGTTGGACACCGAAAATGAGGCTGGAGAAAAATATTACTGTAACAAGCAACCCCATCATGAAAGTCAGCCGCTTATTCACGCTTGTGAATCGCCCGCCGCGGAATCCAAGTCTCTGCTCGATGTCTCGCTTTGACCAATTAAGCCGGAACTCCTCGACAGTGAACGGATTCATTGACGGGGCGGGAGTTTCTACAGAGAGGGTATCGGTAGGTGGAGCCGAGGTCGAACGCTGGGGTGGTTCCGGGATGGTGGCAGATGGTTCTGGAGGCATATAGATCAAGTGTGTTTACTGGCATTAGATTTTGGTATCGCCGCCGCAGCGATCACGAGCACAGAACCAATCACCAAAATTGCAAAGCCCCACTGAAGCTGGACTACGGAATCAAAGAGTCCTTCAGCGGCACCTGCAAATGGGTTGCCTCGCAGGTCAGAAGAAAGTCCCCGCTTTGCATCTTTCATAAGTGACTGAAAACGCACGAAAGTAAATATGAGCATTCCAAGGGAACCTCCACCCGTGAACCACAACCACTGAAATTGCCGAGCCAAAGCGAGAACTGCGCTTCCGGCGGCTAGAACCAATACGATAGTGCCATCTCCCTTTCCGTTTTGAAAATAATTCATTCCACCTATGATGGGGATGCTGACGATGGGGCAAAACACGCCTAAAATAAGCAATGCACTGCCAATGATTCCAAGGAGCAGCTTGAAATCGGTCCCAAAAGATGTCGTTCTGCCACTGCTAGCCCTGAATATCGAAGGCTGTGGCGTAATTGGTGATCTGCCCTCTTCACTAATCGGGTTATTGGGTGTTACTGGCGGAGCTTGTGGCGGGAGCAGGTGAGAAAGTCGTGAGCGCTCGTCTGCTTCCTTGGGACGCTCCTCCAGCGCACTCCGTTGTGCTCGCTCTGTCGCCAGTTTATCTTCAAAGCTGCGTCGCAACTGAGTTTCACGTTGTTCCGCCTCAGCCCGCCGTCTGGCCTCTGAATCACCGCCGTGCTTCTCCAAGAATTCGTCCAGAACAATCCATCTGCCGTTGTAATGAACTTGATGCATCCGACTGATTTCGCCTGCACCAAGCTTTTCGCGGATAAGCGCCAATGAAAAAGGCCCCGACTGAAGCCCCTTCCAAAGTAGCAAATACTGAGGTTCGCTGGTTGCGCTCATGGTTTTTCAAGCCACGGAATCGTGGGCAGCGTCATCTGCACGTCGGGTTTCTTGGAAACCTTGCGCATTACATCGGCAATAAATACATCCCGATCCAGCGGCACGAAGAAAATTGGCGACAACCCTGTTGCCGACTTCACGTTTTGTTGCGCATCATCAGGTGGAAAATAGCGTGCGAGACTTTGGCCATCCGAAGAGAGCGACCAGAGCATTTTTGCACTACGGGCTTCACCGAGCAGATTCCCCTTACCGTCGCAGCCTATAAACCCACCAAATTGCAGCCCTGCTTTGATGACACCTCGAAGCACCTCGCGATGCAGCCGGGCTTCGCTCAAATAATCGCGATTCTTCAGCCCGACGAAGAATGCGGTGAGCTTTCCTCCAAACTGCGCTTTCTTCCGTTCGAGCAACCAATCCTGACTCCGCAACACCATCCCATCGCACAACCGATTTAGCTCGGCTAGGTCGTTGCGCAAGCTCGCACTGTATTCGAGCCCCCACGCATACGGACGCACGTTCAGGACGGAAGCGAGTTGCTGCATCAGGTGTGCTTTGAAAAGCGGGCTGGAAGACTTCTCGCGCACCAATTCTCCGAGGACACCCAGCAGAGGTTTTTCAAATTTTGAGCCGCTGGCGTCAGTCATGCGGTTTAACTCCAGACCGTTGAGGCATTGAGAGACGGCGCTTAGACGGTTCATTTTCACCTCCCCGGTCCCACTCACGCCAGAACCGCCCGCACTAGTTGCACGATTCATGGCATAGGTGGTTGGAATAAAAGCGGGAAGTTCCGCTGTCGTGCTTGGAGTGTAAATGCCGCCCTCCCATCTTGTAGTTTCTATGTCGCCAGTTTTGCTTGGGGCGCCTTTCTTAAGTTCACCGCGTGAATACAGCTCACGTCGCATTCCGCCCTTCGTGAGATCAATGAGTGTGACTTCCCAGATGTCATTGAGATACCTGTCGTCACGCAATGCCAGTAGCGTGCTCATTTCCGCAGGGAGGACAGTATCGGGGGCAAGCAATTCCCCAGTGGCGTCGGCCTTGGCTGCGGCCCATGCGACCGGGTCATCAGGCAACAGGATGCTGGCGAGGAGATCGTCGGATTTTGGGAATGCGGCTAGCAACTTGCGGGCATCATTCACCTCGCGTGTCTGGGCTAGCCGTGAAGTCTTGTAGCCGCCGAGAGCCTGCAGCCAGGCATCAAGCGTGTTGGCCTGAAGAACCGCTTCACGGACTTTCTCCAGCACACCAATTTCGTCGTGGAACAGATCGGCGCGTTTGCGCAAGGCACTCACACGCGCCTGTTGCGAAGAAGGTAGCTCAAGCACAGCCACCGCTGGCTTGATGCGTGCCTCAAGTGCTTTCAGCACCGGATCGATTTTTGCGAGGGCTTGTGTGAGAACTTCCTTTGGCTGATCGTAGGCAAGCTGCGAGCCAGCGATGCTTTCCATCTCTGTCAGTTCAGCATCGGCTTGGGCAGTGAGCTTTTCACGCAGCACGGAAATGTGGGCGTCAAATTGGTTGCGGATCACAAGCATCCTCCCCGCAGGAGCGGTGTGCAATCCCCCTGCAAGTGTCTCGATGAGCTGGTTTGTTGATTCCAGCTTCGTGACCAGTGTCATCGGATCTGCATCAGCCATACCCGCCTTCACGGTTGCCTCCAGTTCCGTCAGCTTACTTTCAATCTCGGCGAGTTTGGCCCGCTCGTCCCGCGTCCATCGCTCGACTTCATCCAACCGTGCGGTGAGTTTTGGCTTTGCGGCCAGCGCGGCATCCTCAGTCCGCACCCGTGCAATCATCTTTTCAGCAGCTTCCACTTGCCCGGCTTCGCGCAGCCCGGCTAGTTGGGTTGCATAGTCATTCGCGTGCAACGCCCGGATGGTGAACCACGCTGCGCCTGCAATCACGGCTGCCAATCCCACGCTTGCCACTGTGATCTTGAGCCGACGTTGCCGTTGCAATCTGTCCAGTTCTGCACGCAACGCACCCGCGCTCGTCCGCACCCGCTGGATATAATCTTCGGGCACTGGTCGCTGGAATTTCTCAAGTTCCTTCCAGCGCCGGGTGAATTCACCGTGCAAATTCTGCGCCTCGGCCAGTGTCAGCGAGGCGCGTGTGAGCAAACGGGTATCGAAACTCTCCGCAAGACCGGCAACCGTCATGAGTGCCTGCTCGAAGCGGGCCTTCTCGTCAGCCGCCGTCCGTTGCGTGTCGAAATACTGCTGCATCTCCACACATTTGGCCGCACCCTTTTCCGGAAGGGAAAAGCCATGCTCGGCTTGCAGCGCCCTCAGTCGCGCGAGAATGTCCCCGACCATGCGCCATGATCCTGCACGATGTTCTTCGTCGAGCGATTCTGTCAGGCGGTCAGCGGTTGCCATCGCTTCCCGGCGTGCCACGTCACGGCGCACTTCGGCGGCACGGGCGTAGTCAGGGAGTTCTGCGAGCTTTGCCGGAGTGGTCAGCCGCTCCAGTTCGGACAGGGCTGAAAGAGTGCCATTCTCATCGTGCTGCGCGAGGACTGTTCGCAGTTCCTGAAGCTTGAGCTGGAAAAGTTTGTTCTCGATGCGAGTCAATTCCAATTTTGCATTCGCATCTTCCGGATTCAGCCTGACGATGGATCGGATGATCTGCAGTGCCTTGGCGTCGTCGCGCGATGTCACCGCCGCACGGTAGTCCTTGTAGAGCGGGTGATTCGTGCTGATTCCCTTGGCATACAACCCGTCGAGTGCTTGCACCGCTTTCAGGTCGAATTTCTGTGTAACCGCCAGTTGGTTTGTCGCACAGAACGCCGCC
>JAYVQK010000116.1:0-8074 GCA_043757005.1 Verrucomicrobiaceae bacterium | reverse complement strand
CCATGCGAATCCACGCCAGCGCCAGCACGCAAAAGGTAGAGGCATCCCACGAAACGACCACCTGCGCCGGCAGCCGCAGCCGCCCACTCGTCAGCAGCGCCACGAGCAGCGCTACGCCCGCTGCGATGAACAGCCGATGGTGCGCGTCGCAATTTTTTACCCGATGGAGCAATGCTCCCCTCCGCGTGGTGTGGTGGCAGGGTGCGTCCCCTGCGGCGTCGGTTTTCTCACCTGACTTCCCCGGACTCGCAGAGGCTTTGTTTTTAGCGCGCATCACTCTCCGGCGGCCTTGTGCGCGCCATGTTCATGCTGGTGTTCGTGCCCGCAACAGGCGTCGTGCTCGACTTTTTGCGGCTGATCATGCGGCCCGCTCTCGTGATCGTATTTCGTGTTCATCGTGCTCAATGCTCGAATGTGATGACGATTAAGCCGAGCAGCACGGGCGCGCCGCCAACCAGCGCGATCACACTTCCCACAGCGAGCCGGATTCTGAAGCCACCATCGAACTCGTCTATCGATACCCAGTCGCGCCGTGCCTTTCCAGCCAGCCCCACGCGCAATACGTGATCCAGCCCGGCGGCACCTCGGATCGCGACAATGCCGTAATCCTCGGCGGGCGGACGAATATCGCGTTTAACATCGCGCGCGCTCCCTAGACGTTATCGGCGGGCGCGAGATCGCAGTGCCGCGCGGAGGTTTCGAGTTGAAGAGTCGCGTGCGCGATTTTGAAGCGCTCGCGGAGTTCGCTCGCCGCGCGCGTGAGCATGGCGTCGTCTGAACCGGCATCGCTCCGGACGAGATGCGCGGTGAGTGCGGTTTCGGTTGTGCTCATGCCCCATATGTGGAGGTCATGGACTTCCGTGACACCGGGCAGGCTGGACAAATACCGGTTCACTTCGGGGAGATCGATGCCGGGCGGCACGGCGTGGAGCGCGAAATTGAACGAGTCGCGCAACAGTCCCCAAGTGCCGATCATAATCACGGCGACGATGACAAGGCTGGTCACCGGATCGATCCAGTGCAGCCTCGTTTTCAAGATGAAAAAGCCCGCAATGACGACGCCGAAAGAAACTGCGGCATCGGCTGCCATGTGAAGGAAGGCGCCGCGGACATTGAGATCGCCTTTGCGCCCCGAGGCAAAAAGGAGCGCCGTCGCCGTGTTGATGATGATCCCGACCAGCGCCACCCACATCACCGTCGTGCCGGCGACTGGGGCGGGTTTTTGAAAGCGTTGAACCGCTTCCCATCCGATCGCGCCGACCGCAACGAGCAGGAGGATCGCATTGAAAAGCGCCGCTAGAATGGTCGAGCTGCGGAGGCCATAAGTATGGCGCTGGGTGGGAACGCTTTTCACCAACGCGCTCGCGCCCCAGGCGAGCAGCAGACCGAAAACATCGCTCAGGTTGTGCCCTGCGTCGGCAAGGAGCGCGAGGGAGTGGCTGGTGAAGCCGAAGACTGCTTCGACGACGACAAACCCGAGGTTCAGCGCCGTGCCGATGGCGAAGGCTTTGTTGAAACTGGCCGGAGCGTGAGCATGCCCGAGCCCGCCGTGGGAATGGCCATGTTCATCTTTGTGATCGTGGTGATGCTCCTGGCTGTGGTCGTGCTCGGACATGCTTTGCGCTCAGTTGCTGAGTTGAACTTATTGGTGGTTCGCGTGCGTGCGGCAGAGTTCCGCGCAACGCCGGCAAATCGCCGCGATGTCGGCGTCACCGAGCTTGTCGCAGGACTTGGCACACGCTTCGCAAATCTCCGCGCACGCGCCGCAAGTGATGTGGTGTAGGTGCGAGTGACGAAGCATGAGATCCTCCGCAGCGTGCGCGATGGTCGCGCAGTCGAGCAGGTGGCCGATGTGATGCGCGTCAGCGTGTTCGCCGCCCTTTTTCAGGCAGTCGTGAACCGCATGCACGCAGGCGTCGTGCGCGTTTTCGCAGGCGTGGATGCACTCGTGATGTTCGTGGTCTTGATGTTTGTGGATGTCAGGCATAGTTTTTTTTGATTGTTGGTTTTCAGGTCGAAAAGCGGGCATCGCTTCCGACCGAGAGTGGTTCGCGAGTGAGCGTCAGTGCTCGAAAATTATGACGAGCAGACCGAGCAGGCAGAGCAGTCCGCCGAGCACGCCGCTCTCGTATTTCTCGAGCCAGCCGAGCTTCAGCTTCTCCATGCCCGCGAGCGTGAGCCAGGTGAAGACGATCATGCCGCCGACCGTCGCCACGGAGAGGATGGTCGTAAGCAGGAAGAATCCGCCCCAGCCGAATTTCACGCCGGAGACATAGACGGGCAGGAAACCTTCGCATGGCGAGAAGGTGAGCAGCGCGAGCAGGCTCGTGATAGCCGCCCAATCCGACTTGCGCGGTGGCGGGGTCGCTTGCGCGAGTTCTTCGGCGACCGTTTCGGGCTCGGGGGCGTGGACGTCGTGCGCGTGGCCGTGGTCGTGTTCGACGAACGGCACCTCATGCGTGTGGACATGACCGCCATGCGAAAGCTGCACGATGGCTTGGAACTCGTGTGGCTCGGGGATGTCGGTCGTGGATTGGAGAAAGCCCTCGCCGACGCGAAAGGCGAAGGTCTGCCGCGCGCCCTCGGGTCGCACCGTCTCGATGGTCACGCTCGCGGCGTCCGGAAGCGGTTGCGACTGCTTCTTCTCATCGTAGAAAAAGAGACGGAACTCCGGGGGCACGCCAGTTTCAAAGACGGTCAACTCGACGAAGCCATGACCGGTGTCCACGAGCAACCCGCCGCGCGGGCCGTCGCCGATGGGGCCGTGCTCGTGCTCATGCGGATGCGGGTGATCGTGCCCGCCGTCTTTGTGCCCGTCCTCGTGCGGATGGTCGTGCCCGTGGTCGTCGTGGCTGTGTCCGCCGAAAGCGTGGGAGTGACCGTGGCCTTTCCCGCGTAGCTGTTGGATCACATAGTAGAGTCCGAAGAGGAGCAACGCACCGCCCGCGATCAACGGAAAGATATTGCCGATCTTGTCGCTCAAGGTCATCCCGCCCCACGCGACGAGGAACCCGAGAATCGCCGTAAAGAGCACATGCCCGCCGCCTGCCAGCGCCGTGACGAGCAGCGTCTTGGAGCGACTCCACTTCTGCACGCGGGCGGTGAGAACGAAGGGCAGCCAGTGCGTGGGAATGGCCGCGTGGAGAAAGGCCACGGTGAAGCCCGTGACGGCAATGGTGGTGAAAACGGCTTGGTTCATGGTGCTACGTTATACCCCCATGCCCCTTGTTCGTAAGCCAATTCTTTACGCTACCGCTTTCGCCGCTTATGGTCCCGCCGTGTCCAAAGATCATCATCACCATCCCGAAGAGGAGCGCCGCGCCTCGATCGTCCGGGTGCGCAAAGTCGTCGGCCAGCTCAATGCCGTCGAGCGGATGCTGGACGAGGACCGCGACTGCCCGGAAATCCTGACGCAGATTGTCTCCGCCCGGCGCGGCCTGAAGTCGCTGGCCGAAAAGCTGATTCATTCCCACGCGCATCATTGCATCGAAGGGGCTCAAAACCCGGCGGAAGGCCGGAAGAAATTGCGGGAGTTGCTCACGGTGCTGGAGCGTTACGTGGAATAGCCCGGCTAATTTCATCGGGCGGCGAACGCGGGGTTGAAGTCGCAAGTGCGTGCCGGGGCGTTGTGAAAGAGCACCTTCACCGTCGCCCCCGGCGGTGGTAGTGCAGCAAGGCGCACGGTGAAACTCAAATGGGCGAAGCCGCCCCGCTGGCCGTGCGGAATTGATCTCGGCTGATAGGTGGCAAGCTTTGTTTCCACGAGTTTTTTGCGTGCATCCACGACCATCACATCGACATGCGCTGCCGGATGAGGATCACCCGGCCATGCCCGTTGCACAAAGCCGGTGACATAGACCTTTTCTCCGTAGGCCCGAACTTGTGCCGTCTCGATGCGCCCGCGTCCGCTGCCGATGATCTCGACCGGCACCGTTGTCTCGCCGGGATTGCCGGCGAGAAAGTCGAGTAAGCCACTCGCCCGCTGCGCTCGTTGCGCGAAACCGGAAGCGCATCCGCCGCAGAGGATCGGCAGGAGACTGGCTAGCAGCGCGATTTGGCAGCGGGCAGCGCCGTTCATTTTGCTGCCTCGGCTTTGAGTCCCGGTGGATCGTAGTATTCGCCGACGATCTTCTCGCCGTCTTTCACCACCACGCCGAAGCCGATAAACTTCGTGTCCTCCGCCGCCACCTTCTTCGCCGTGGTGCGGCTGGTGCCGCCGCTGCGCCCGCGGCTGGTCGAGACGGTGGCGTGCTCGGGAGTGTAGGTAGTGCTGACTTTCTTCGACTCGATCTTTTGCGAACCGCTGGCGAGATCGACTTTGAACTCGCCCGATTCGAGCGCGGTGATGTCGCTGCCTTTGAGGCTCCGTCCATACGCAGTCCATTTGCCGGTGCGCGTCTCCGAACTTCTCGCTTTTCCGTTGAGGGCGATGTTCAACGTCTTGAATTGCGTCACCGTGTCAGCGGTGGTCTTCGCGATGTCCTTGCGATGCTGGTCGGATTCCACGCGCACTTCGATTCGCACGTAGTCATTGCCGCTCACTCCCTGCGCCCGCATCGGGTGTGATGCGAGCGCAAGGAAGACAAGCGAAGCGGCGACAAACCCAGAGGTTGGCAGCTTCATGGTCAACTACTTGGCTACTTGTTGCTTGATGAGTTTCAGCGCGGCGTCGATCTGCGTCTGCTTTTTCGCCACATCGTCCCAATGGCCTTCCTCGCCTTCCTCGTGCATGGCATCGAGGGTGCGGGCGACGTTTTTGGCCAGGCCTTCGACGCGCTTCTTTTTGTCGGCGGCGAGGTCCGGGTATTTGGTGGGGACGGCGGCGACGAGGGCTTCGACGGTCTCGGCGGCGACGTGCAGGTCGGCGGATTTCTTGGCGGCGATGAGGTCGGTCAGCGCCTTCCATTTGGCGTCGATCTCGGCCCAAAGCGCCTCGGCGGTTTCAGGAATTTTCACTTCGACCTTCTTGGCGTGGTCGTCGTTCTTTTCACCCTTTTTGTGTTTGTGCTCGTCCTTCTTTTCCTCGGCGGCGTAAAGCGGCGTGAAGCTGAGGGCGGCGGTGATGGTGGCGATGATGAGGTGGTTTGTTTTCATGTAGGGATGGTTGGTTGTTTGGTTTTGCTGCGTGGAAATGGCGAGGGTTGGGACCAGGGCGCGTTTCATTCCGAGATCAGTGCGCGGGCGCGGGTTTGGGTTCGTTGCACGGCTCGTCCGGTCCGTGGTCGTGGTCGGCGTGGAAGTCGTCGGGCTTGAGATCGCTGTGCCGGTGGAACATCCGGTAGAGCGCGGGCAGGACGAGCAGGGTGAGCAGCGTGGAGCTGATGATCCCGCCGATGACGACGGTCGCGAGCGGCTTCTGCACTTCGGCGCCGCGGCCGTGGGCGAGGGCCATCGGCACAAAGCCGAGCGCGGCGACGAGCGCGGTCATGAGCACGGGTCGCAGCCGGGTGAGCGCGCCTTCGCGCACGGCGTCGTCGAGCGGCTTGCCGGTTTTGCGGAGCTGGTTGATGAAGCTGACCATGACGACGCCGTTGAGCACGGCGACGCCGCTGAGGGCGATGAAGCCGACGCCCGCACTTATCGAGAGCGAGATGTCGCGCAGCCAGAGCGCCACGATGCCTCCGGTGAGCGCGAGCGGGACGCCGCTGAAGATGAGCAGTGAATCCTTCACGCTGCCGAAGGCCATGAAAAGCAGGATGAAGATGAGCATGAGCGCCACGGGCACGACAATTTGGAGGCGCTTGGTGGCGCTCTGAAGCTGCTCGAATTGTCCGCCCCACTCGACCCAGTAGCCGGGTGGCACTTTCACGCTGGAAGCAATCTTCTGCTGCGCTTCAGCCACGAAGCCGCCGAGGTCTCGCCCGCGCACGTTGCAGGTGACGACGATGCGGCGTTTGCCGTTCTCGCGGCTGATTTGGTTCGGGCCGGGCTTTTCGTCAAAGGTGGCGACCTCGCTCAACGGGATGAACTGTGGGCCGGTGGCGAGCGAGGCCTTTTGATACTTGCTATGTTCGTCCCGTGGCGTCTCCGGGAGTTTGATGGGGATGCGGCGCAGGGCGTCGATGTCGGTGCGGAGCGTCTCCGGCAGGCGCACGACGAGCGAGAAACGCCGGTCGCCCTCGAAGATGCTGCCCGCTTCCGTGCCGCCGACCGCGGCTTCGATGACTTCCTGCACTTCTTCGACGCTGAGGCCGTAGCGTGCCATTATCTCGCGCTTGAGCTTGATGGTGAACATGGGCAGGCCGCCGACCTGCTCGACTTTCAAATCCTCGGCACCGGGCACCTGGCCGAGCGCGGTGGAGATTTTTTGCCCGGTGGCGAGCAAGGTGTCCATGTTGTCGCCGAAAATCTTCACGCCAACATCGCTGCGCACGCCGCTGATGAGTTCGTTAAAGCGAAGCTGGATGGGCTGCGACATCTCGTAGTTGTTGCCGGGGATTTCGGCGATGGCCTTGGTGATTTCCTCGATCAGTTCGGCCTTCGTCTTGTTCGGGTTCGGCCAGTCCTTCTGCGGCTTGAGCATGATGTAGCCGTCCGAAATGCTCGGCGGCATCGGGTCGCTCGCGACCTCGGCGGTGCCGATGCGCGCGAAGACTTCCTTCACCTCGGGGAACTGCTTCACGCGCTTTTCGAGTTGCGCCTGCATTTCGATGGATTGCGTAAGCCCGGTGCCGGGCATCCGCAGGGCTTGGAGGGCGATGTCGCCCTCGTCGAGCGAGGGGATGAATTCGCTGCCCATGCGCGAGCCGATGAGTCCGCTCAGCGCCATCAGCACGACGGCTGCGGCGACGACGGTGGGCCGGTTGGCGAGGGCGAAATTCAGCAGCGGCGTATAGACCGCCTTCGCGGCGCGGATGAGGAGGTTTTCCTTTTCGCTCACCTTGCCGGAGAGAAAAATCGCGATGCTCGCGGGCACGAAGGTCAGCGAGAAAATCATCGCGCCGAACAGCGCGACAAGCACCGTGAGCGCCATCGGGACGAACATCTTTCCCTCCACGCCGGAGAGCGTGAGGATCGGCAGATACACCACCATGATGATGATCGAGCCGAAGATGCTCGGCGTGATGACCTCCTTCGTCGCCTCGAATACGATGCGGAAGCGTTCGCGCTGCGTGAGCAGCCGCCCGCGCTGGTGCTGTGCCTCCGCCAGACAGCGGATGCAATTTTCCACGATGATGACTGCGCCATCCACGATGATGCCAAAGTCGAGCGCGCCGAGCGACATGAGGTTGCCGCTGATTTTATACTGCACCATGCCGGTGATGGTGAAGAGCATCGAAAGCGGAATGATCGCGGCGGCGATGAGCGCGGCGCGGAAATTTCCCAGCAGGAGGAAAAGGATGACGACGACAAGCAGCGCGCCTTCGAGCAGGTTTTTCTGCACCGTATGGATGGTGGCATCCACGAGGTTCGTGCGGTCATAGACGGTGTTCGCGACGACGCCCTCGGGCAGTGAGCGGTTCACTTCCTTCATCTTCTGCGCGACGCGGTGCGAGACGGTGCGCGAGTTTTCGCCCACGAGCATGAACGTGGTGCCGAGCACGACTTCCTCGCCGTCATGCGTAGCCGCGCCCGTGCGGAGTTCCTTGCCGAGACCGACGCTTGCGACATCGCGAATGCGGACGGGCACGCCTTCGCGGGTGCCGACGACGATGTTCTCGATGTCCTTCATGTCGAGCACCTGTCCCGGCGCGCGGATGAGATACTGCTCGCCGTTCCGCTCGATGTAGCCCGCGCCGACGTTGGCGTTGTTCTTTGCCAGCGCCTCCATGATGTCGCGGAAGCCGAGCCCGTAGGCCACGAGCTTCGCCGGGAGCGGCGTGATGTGATACTGCTTCTCGAACCCGCCGATGGTGTTCACCTCGACGACGCCGGGCACGTTGCGGAGCTGCGGCTTGATGACCCAATCCTGCAACTCGCGCAGATCGGTCGGCGTGTAGGCGGTGCCGTCCGGTTTCTTCGCGCCGGGCTTTGCGTCCACCGTCCACATGAAGATTTCACCGAGGCCGGTGGAGATCGGCCCCATCTGGACTTCCACGCCTTTCGGCAGCGACTCCTTCGCCTGCGCGAGCCG
>JAYVQK010000115.1:0-8092 GCA_043757005.1 Verrucomicrobiaceae bacterium | reverse complement strand
CGCCAGTGAAGCCTGCTAAAAAGGAGCCTGCTGCAAAAAAGGTCAAAGAGAAAAAGGGCAAAAAGGCAAAAGGCGCGCCCGAGGCCACCGTGGGCAAGATCAGCAGCAAGCTGGCCGCCCTTTTAAAAGCCCCCGCCAAAGCGCCGCTCAAACCCGGCCAGAGTGTGCTTGATACGCCCGAGGGCGCAGAGCGGTTGCGCGAACTCGTGAAGCTCGCCAAGGAGCAAGGATACCTCACTTTCGACGATATGAACGAGCACCTCCCCGAGTCGGTCAACGACCCGGATGAGCTGGAGATCGTGATGAACCGCCTGCGTGGGATGGAAATTGACATCATTGATGCGTCGCAGGTGGATAACTACAAAATCGGCCCGAAATCCGACGACAACCAGAAGGACGAAGAAGAGCCCGAAAAGCCCATCGAGAAACTCGACATCCTGGACGACCCCGTGCGGATGTATCTCAAGCAAATGGGCCAAGTCCCGCTGCTCACCCGCGAGCAGGAAGTGGAAATCTCCATGCGCATTGAGGAAGCCGAGCTGACCGTGCAACAGCACGTGAACCACTTCGGCTTCATCCCTCGCGCCTACCTCGAACTCGCCCAGAAACTCATGGACGGGCGCGAGCGTTTCGACCGCGTGATCCTAGATAAGAAAATAGAGAGCCGCGAGCGCTACATGAAGCTGCTCCCGCGCATGATGAAGCAGCTCGAAGACGCCTCGGCAGACGCCTCGAAGCACTACAAAAACTTCCTCGCCCACGGCGGCGTCAATAAAGAGGCGAAGACCTACCAAGACTACATGAAGGCGCACGCCAACGTGCAGAAAGTCTTCCCGAAATTCTTCTTCAAACAGAAAGTCATGGAAGACTTTGTGACGCTCTGCGAAGAGCAGCACCGCATCGTGAACGCGTTGCAAAACGAGCTGCACAAACCCAAGCGCGACCAATCCCGCGCAGTCGGTGGAGCGAAGGTGGACTACAGCATCAAGCTCCGCGAAATCCAGACCCGTGTGTGGATGAGCACGGAGGATTTCCTCGCGGAATTCCAAGAGCTGCGCAAGTGGCTGCGCAAGGCTTTGCGTGCAAAGACCGAGATGGTCGAGGCGAACCTACGGCTCGTCATTTCCATCGCCAAAAAATACACCAATCGCGGGCTTTCGTTCCTCGATCTCATCCAAGAAGGCAACATGGGCCTGATGAAGGCGGTGGAGAAATTCGAGTATCGTCGCGGCTATAAATTCTCGACCTACGCGACGTGGTGGATCCGCCAAGCAATCACCCGCAGCATCGCCGATCAGGCCCGCACGATCCGCATCCCCGTCCACATGATCGAGACGATCAATAAACTCATGCGCGTGCAGAAGCAACTCGTGCAAGACTACGGACGCGAGCCCACCCCCGAGGAGGTCGCCGAGGAGATCAATCTCCCCGTGGAGCGCGTGCGTGCCGTTTTAAAAATGGCGCAACAGCCCATCTCGCTGCAAAGCCCCGTGGGCGATAGCGACGATACGAGCTTCGGCGATTTCATCCCGGATCAAACCGCAGAAGACCCCGCCGATGTCACCGCCATCTCGCTGCTGAAAGACAAAATCAAAGACGTGCTGCAATCGCTCACCGAGCGCGAGCGGCAAGTGCTGGAGCAACGTTTCGGGCTCGTGGACGGCTACAGCCGCACGCTAGAGGAAGTCGGTCGCCAATTCAAAGTGACCCGCGAGCGCATCCGCCAGATCGAAGCCAAAGCCCTGCGCAAAATGCGTCACCCCACCCGCATCCGCCAGCTCGAAGGCTTCCTCGAAGCGACGGATATGAAGCTCACGTAAAAAAGGAGCACTCTAGGGGACTCCCGAAAACTCCCGCCATACTTTTAAAAGCCACTGATGAACACAGATGGAACACTGATAAGGGAGGAGCTTATCAGTGTTCCATTTGCCTTCGGCGATCTTCGATTGTGTTCATCAGCGGCTAAAAACAAAAGTTGCGTTTGTAAAATAACTGCGGCTCGAGTGTTCGGGAGTCCCCTTTACTTCACGCCGATCAGCCGTTCGATCTGCACTGCGGGCTCGTCCAGCGCGTCCAGTGTGCGCACTACGCCCTCGCGGTCTAGGAGCCAGATGCTGGGCACGGCGTTCACGCCTAGCGCCTGAATCAGCGGGCTGTCCCAGCTCTTCCCATCCCACGCCACTTGGGCGGTGGATTTCGCTTCTTGCAGGAACGCCTCCAGCGTGGCCCGCTCTTTATCCAAGCCCACCACCACGAGCGCCACGTCGCTGCCAGCCGTGATGCGTTGTAGCTCCATGAACGCTGTTTTGGCAGGCATGGACCACGTCGCAAAAAACAACAGTGCCACTACTTTCCCGCGCGATTCCTTCACATCATAGCGAGTGCCGTCTATCGCCGTGAATCGCAGAGGTAAGGGCTTTTCATAAAAACTGAGACGCTTCAGATCGTCCGCGATCCGAGCTTTTAGAGCCGGGTCTTTGGCGAGCTTATTGGCCTCTTTGAGCAGTGGCACCATCGTGCGCGGCTCGCTCTCGAAAAGCGCTGCCACCTCCACCTTTACCGCTGCTAGGCGGCGATCATCTGCGTGAGCCGCCTCGAATTTCCGCATCGCCTCGAACAACGCTCGCCGCTCATTCATCGGTGGCCGCTTCCCCCGCCAAGCGCGCATCTCCTGCGCGAGCCGTGCGAAGTCCACCTCCGCCCGCTGTGCTGCCGTGGTCGCCGATTTATCCGCTTCCGCCAGCAGGCTCGCGGACTCCTCTGGTGCAGGCACTCCTTTTAGATCCGCCCTCATATTAAGAAGCCGCGCCAGTCTCAGTCGCGCTTCCACCGATTGCGCCGCATCTGCGTGCGCGGAGAAAAATGCGCGCAAAACTTTCTCCTGCCGTTCGAGATGTGTGAGCGATATTTGCAGCGCCTCTTCCGCTGTTTTGGGCTCCTCCTTTGGTCCTCCATCCAAGGCCAAGACTTGCGCCCAATCCTCCCGAGCATCGCCCGCAAGAGCCGTGGTGCCGAGGAGGGAAAGAAGTAGTAAAAGCCGCATCCCAGCAAACTCTGCAAAACTGAGCCGCCGTGCAATCGCGGAACTAAAATTCACTTTAAAGCCACTTCTTGCGGCGGAAAAAGAAGATCTGCCCCGTGGCGATAGCGGCCATGAGCACGATGCAGCCGATGTAGCCGTAGGGTGAACGCAGCTCGGGCATATTCCACGCGAGCTTGGTGCCGTCGGCTTCGGGTTGGAAATTCATGCCGTAAACCCCAGCGACGAAGGTGAGGGGGATGAAGATGGCGGACATCACGGTGAGCACGCGCATGATCTCATTGGTCCTCATGCCCACGCTCGTGAGGTATAGCTCGATGAGGCCCGTGGTCACGTCGCGGTAGGACTCGATGAGGTCCATAATCTGCACGGTGTGATCGTAGAGATCGCGGAGGAAAACCTTTGTCTCCGGCTGCACGATGTGGCCCTCGGAGTGGAGCATCGCATTGACCACATCGCGCTCGGGCCACACGAAACGCCGGAGCTGCATGAGCGTGCGCTTGTAGGTGTGGAGCTGGGCGACGGTGTTTTTGCTGGGCTTTTCCATCATCTCCTCCTCGATCTCTTCCAGCTCCTCGCCGATGTGCTCCAGCACGGGGAAGCAGTGGTCCACAATCGCATCCAGCAGCGCGTAGGTGAGGTAGTCCGCGCCCATCTTGCGAATGTAGCCGCCACCACTGCGGATGCGCTCCCGCACAGGCTCGAAGACGTCGTGCTCGGATTCTTCCTGCACGCAGACGATCATATTATGGCTGGCAAAAATGCTCACTTGTTCGCCGCAGATGCAGGACTCGTTTTGATCGCGATAGATCATCTGCGCGACGACGAAAAGGTGCGAGCCATAGACCTCCAGCTTGGGCCGTTGGCCGACGTTTAGCACATCCTCCAGCGCGAGCGGATGCAGACCGTATTTTTCCCCGAGCTGCTTGAGCGCAGCCACGTCGCCGAGGCCGTCCATCTCGATCCAGCGGATTTTTCCATCGTCCGTGTGCGCTGGGAAATCCGCGACGCTCTGCACGACGCGCTCGGTGTAGCCCGAAACGTCGTATTCCATCACGCGATAGGTCGGCTGCTGCGCGCCTTCGGGAGGCGCGGTGAGCGTGGCAGGCGCGGAGCCGGGGCGTGAATATCGCTTTTTAAACATAGGCGCGACGGTATGCACGACGACGGCGACTCGGCGAGAAGAGAACAGGGGAGTGACGGATTTGAAATCGGTTATGGCGTGTGCCATGCCCACGGGTTAGCGATTCGGGATGCCTGAAAAAGTAAAGCAACTCACGGAAACAAACATCCTCGGAGAGCAGACGAAATTGTGGAAGGTCGCCGCGCGCGATTGCCCCTCGCTGAATAACCATCACATCGCCCACATCGCCGTAGCGGATGTCGCTCCGCCTTTTGAAATGATCCGCATGGATCTCAGCGGCACGTATCTACTGGCGTGCTTCGGCGGGCGGGGAAAATTGCTCCTCGATGGCCGCTGGCAGACCGTTCGCGAGGGGTGGGCCGCTATTGCGCCACCACACGCACAGCTCGCTTTCCACGCGGAGGCGGGGCATCGCTGGCAGATCGCGTGGGTGCGTTACCAGCAGCCAGCGGATCAGAAACCAGTGATGTCCAGTAGCTCTCCGGCGTTGGCGAAATTTGATCCGCAGCCACTGCGCCATGCGGTGATGGGCCTGTGGCACGAGACGCAGACGCACACCGCGCCGACTGCGATTATCCATTGGGTGGATGTGATCCACCAATACGTCGTCCGCTTTGCCCGCCCGTGGCAAAAGGATGATCGGTTGGGGTTTCTTTGGGATAACGTGAACACGCGCCTCGGTGAGCCGTGGACGCTCGATGCGCTCGCAAAACACTGCCACCTCAGCACCGAGCACCTGCGTCGCCTTTGCCGAAAAGAACTAGGCCGTTCGCCCATGCACCACGTCATTTTCTTGCGGATGCAGCAGGCTGCGCGACTGCTTGCCTCCACAAACGACAAAATCGAAACCATCGCCCACGCCATCGGCTACGAAAACCCCTTCGTCTTTTCGACGACCTTCAAAAAATGGGTCGGCTGGAGACCCAGCGAATACCGAGCAAAGCAGCAAGCATCGTAAGGCTACTCCACCACACGGCGGACACGGCGCATTTTTTTACTAGCCGATAAGGAGGGTAGGGGATGAAGCTGACTGGCAAAGGACGAAGGCGCTGCATCTGCCAAAACGAGGAAAACGAGCGGCGCACCTCCGACTGCGCGGCGAGTGCGTATAGAGGGTATTTATTTTCAGCGCGATTTGCAGCGTCTCCGCCATCTGGATCACGAGGTAATCCTCGATTTTATCGTGCGCGGTGATGATATTCACCGTCTCCCAAAATAACCTCTTGCCAACCTCCGCCATCTTAGCCAAAAAGCTCACGTCATGCTCCCACGCAACCCTATTGGCGGTTTAGAGAATTCGGGCCCCTGCGCCTCTGCGCCTCTGCGCCTCTGCGCCTCTGCGCCTCTGCGCCTCTGCGCCTCTATTTAGAGGCACGCTCGAAACAGAAAAAGTCCAGCACGGATTCCGCCAGCGCCACACGGCGTCGGCAGCGGGTGGAGAGCATGCCCATTCGAGAAACGCCCATCGCGGCACCTGCTTCAAACCTGCGCGCTCTGGAAACGAGCCCTCGCAGAACGGAAATACAGAACGGGGTTCAGGAAATGCACACGCAGCCTATGGAGCCACTTCGCACTTTTAATCCGTAAAAAAACCTCCAAACAACCACCTAAAAACTACCCTGCTCTATGCTCACACAACCTGAAATGATCGAAGCAATCCCCATCATCATTTCCCTCATTGTTATCGAGGGATTACTTTCCGTGGACAATGCACTCGCCATTGCAGCGATGGCGTCGCATCTACCGGGTAAGCAAAAATTCCTCGCACTACGCTGGGGCATCATCGGAGCCTACGCATTTCGAGGTCTCGCCCTCGCATTTGCAGCCTACATCATCAATAATCCGTGGCTAAAAATCGTCGGCGCGGCGTATTTGATCCATTTGATGGCCAGCTTTTTTGCTGAGAAAGCTCGTGAAGCCAAGGAGGCCGAGGACGACGGAAGCGACGGCGGCGGCGGCGTGGCAGCAGTGGCCGTGAGGGGTTTTTTAGCGACGGTCTTTGCCATCGAGATGATGGATCTGAGCCTGAGTGTGGACAATGTCGTAGCAGCAGTGGCGATGAGTCCAAAACTATGGATCGTCTGCACAGGTGTATTCATCGGTATTCTGGCGCTACGTTTCGTTGCAGGATGGTGTATCAAACTGATCGAGCGATTCCCCATCTTAGAATCCACAGCCTTCCTGCTCATCGGCTACGTAGGATTCATCCTCATCATAGAACTGTGTGCGCAAGCAGTATTCGGCCTAGCTCATCCGATCCACGTCACCGCGTTGCAGAAATTTGTGGGTATCCTAATCATCCTTGCACTGTCTATTTTCTACTCTGAATCGAAAGCGATGCGAACAATGACTTCCCCAGTATTAAAAGCAGGCCGATTGCCGCTGATAGCCTATGCTAAAGTATCCAATTTCTTATTCGGCCTAATCTTCACCCCTTTCAAATTCATCTGGTCTCTCTGCTCTGGAAAAAATGCCGTAGCGGAACTAAACTAAAATATATCACAATTATGGCAACCATTAATCTATCTAAAGGACAACGTGCAGACATCGGGCTGCGAAAAGTAGGTGTAGGACTCGGCTGGGATCCCAATACGGGACTATCTCAGTTCGACTTCGATCTCGATGCTAGTGCTTTTCTTCTAGGCGCGTCAGGAAAATGCTCGTCGTCAGATTACTTCGTATTTTACAATAACCCAACGTCGCCAGACGGCTCTACGGCAACCAGTGGGGATAATCGCGGAGGTGAAGGCGATGGGGACGATGAAACCCTCACTGTTGATCTCAGTAAGGTGAGTGCAGACGTAGATCAGATTATTTTTGCCGTCACCATCCACGAGGCCGAGCAGCGGAAACAAAACTTCGGACAAGTGCGGAACTCATTCATCCGCGTGTATGATACGGATACAAAGGAGGAGATTTGCAAATATGAGCTAGACGAGGACTTCTCCACGGCGACTGCACTGGAGTTTGGGCGGCTCTACAAACGCAACGACGCATGGCGGTTTGAGGCCACGGGTATCTTGGTGATTGGGGGACTTGATGGTTTCGTCGCCAAGTATTGCTAGGATTTTTTTCGTAAAACCAAAACAACAACACTATTACTATGGCGATACAGCTAACTAAAGGTCAACGCATAGACATAGGCCTACAGAAGCTCTCTGTAGGACTCGGCTGGGACCCAAATCCTAACGCATCAAGCCACGACTACGATCTAGATGCCTCGGCATTTATGCTGGGCGAGGATGGACAGATTTTGACGGAGCAATTCTTCGTTTATTACGGCAATGAAAACGGCTCGCCCGATGGGGCGGTGAAATCCTCCGGCGACGACCGCACAGGTGGAAACTCCGAGGGTGACGACGAAATCATCACCGTGGATTTGAGTCGTGTGGATGCTCGTGTTGACCAGATCATCTTCACTGTAACGATCTACGAGTTTGCCGAACGGAAGCAGAACTTCGGGCAAGTGCGTAATTCTTTCATCCGTATCTGCGACGCTGCGAATGGCGCGGAACTCTGCAAATATGAGCTTGCTGAGGATTTCTCTATCGAGACTGCAATTGAATTTGGGCGGCTTTATAAACGTGCTGGGGCATGGCGTTTCGAGGCGATTGGCATTGGTTCCACGGGCGGACTTGACTCGTTTGTGAAAAAATTCGCAAAGCGGTTTTCCTGATTTTTACCAGCACACACTATGGCAATCAATCTCACCAAAGGCCAGACGATCAACCTCAACAAGGATGAGCACGACCTCTCCTCTATCACCATCGGGCTTGGCTGGAAAATCGCACAAAAAAAGGGCGGCTTCCTCAGCGGTCTATTCGCGGCAAAGCCAGAGGAACTCGACCTCGACGCCATCGCGTTTATGCTCGATAAGAATGATAAAATCACCGACATGGGAAATGAGC
>JAYVQK010000114.1:0-8135 GCA_043757005.1 Verrucomicrobiaceae bacterium | reverse complement strand
TTGAGGGGTGAAGGTTGATAGAAGCACACGCAAGCGAGTTCTCGCGTCCTTTGAGAAGGGTGGGCAAGTTATGGATTTAAACGCCAAGCAGCACGCCTGCGTGTGCTTCCATCAACCATCAACATTCATCCATCAACTAACACCATGATCCGCTGGGACGACTCCGCAGTGAACAACCTCCACTTCCCAAACTTCTGCAACGTCGCGCACACCGAGCGCGATGTGACGCTGCTCTTTGGTAATGGCCAGCCCGCCGCCACGCCCGGCGAACCCATGACCGTGCAACTCCGCGAGCGCGTCGTCCTCCGCCCGCTCGCTGCGAAGCTCCTTGCCACCCTCCTTACTCGCACGATGAACACCTTCGAAGCCGAGCACGGCGCGCTCGGAGAGCACTTCCAGCCGCTCCCCGGTTCCGCCACTTTGCACGCGCCCGAGGCTCCACTCCTCACCGCCGAGGAGCTGCCGGAAAAAGGCCAGCTCCTCCTCGAACTCATCCACAGCCTCGGCGTGCCGCACGATACGGAACGCTCCATCAAACTCCTCCCCGGCAAGCTCCTCGCGAACCGCTTCCTCCTCGGTCTGAATAAAGACCGCCTCACCCCGCAAGCCCACACGCGACTGCCCGTGCTGTGCAAGCGACTCGGGATGCCCGCCGCCTTTATCTCTGCTTTTAATGAGCACCTCCCTCGCGCCAATTACGTCCATTTTGGATACGAGGAAAACGAACATTCCTCGACCTACAAAGCCTACGTGGAATTCATCGAACCCTTTGCCCAAGCCCTCGAACAGCGCAACCCAGACGCCGAGCCGCTCCTCCTTTTCATCGGCTACAAATGGGACGCCGCCGACCCCGCGAAGCACTCCATTACCGAATACCGCACCCACCCCATCCTCTCGCCCGCAGGCATCCGCACAAAGATCGCCGCCATCCTCGACGGCCCCGCCCGCGACATCGCCGAGGGCATCCTGGAGACCGTGACAAGCCGCACCAGCAAGCTCGTCTATATCGAGGCCAGCGAAGCTGCGAACCCGCGCCAGTCCTTCGATCTCAACGCTTACACCGCGCGCCTCCAGCTCGCCGAGCTGTATCCCTTCCTCGCCCGCATCGCCCAGCACTACGCCCTCCCCGCCGCCGACTTCGGGTCATTTTACGAACGCTTCAAATCGCAGACTTTCGGCCACCTCTCCGGCGGCGTAGATCGCCACGGACAGAGCTTCCTTACTCTCTACTTCGGCGGAGAAAAACAGCGGGACTGATACCCCCTCGTTTGCAAACGTGCTTGCCCCGCACGCCTGCTTCTGCCGATTGTCTCGCCCTTTTCCGCGCAACGCAGAAAGACCAACTTTTTTCCAAACACCAACCATGCCTGTCATCGCCAAAGGACTCGAAGGAATCATCGCCAACTCCACCCGCCTCTCCGACGTGCTCGGCGACATCGGCCAGCTCATCTACGGCGGCTACGACATCAATGAACTCGCTGGAAAAGTCAGCTTCGAGGAAGTCGTGCACCTGCTTTGGTATGGCGAACTGCCCACGCAACTTGAGCTGAATAAGCTCACCGCCACGCTGCGCGCCCACCGCGAGCTGCCGCAGGGCATCGTGGATTTTTTAAAGACCGCGCCGAACTCCGCGAACCCGATGGACGTGATCCGCACCGCCGTCTCCATGCTCGGCCTCTACGACTCGCATATGGAAGACACGAGCCTGGATCGCAACCGCGAGCGCGCCGTGAGCATCACCGCCCGCATCGGCGTCATCGCCGCCTACTACCACCGCGCGCGGCAGGGCAAAGACCTCCCGCCCATCCGCACCGATCTCGGCGAGGCCGCGCATTTTCTTTACCTGATGAATGGCGAAGAGCCCACGAAAGAAGCCGTGGACACCCTCGACGTCGCCTACGTCCTCCATGCCGACCACGGCATGAACGCCAGCACCTTCTCCGCTCGCGTGACCATCGCCACCCTCAGCGACATGTATTCCGCCATCACCAGCGCCATCGGCACGCTCAAAGGCCCGCTCCACGGCGGCGCAAATGAGGGCGTCATCCACATGCTCCAGGAGATCGGCAGCGAGGATAAAGTGGACGCTTGGCTCGAAGACGCGCTCGCCCAGAAAAAGAAAATCATGGGCATCGGCCACCGTGTTTACAAAGTCCTCGACCCGCGCGCCCCGCACCTTCGCGCCATGGCCATCCGGCTCTGCGAGCAGCTCGGCGACCAAAAATGGATCCGCATGAGCGAGCGCATCGCCTCCGTGATGAAAGAAACCAAAGGGCTCAATGCCAACGTGGATTTTTACAGCGCCACCGTCTATTACAGCCTCGGCATCCCCACCGATCTCTTCACTCCCATCTTCGCCATCAGCCGCACCGCCGGGTGGACAGGCCACGTGCTAGAACAGCTCGCCGATAACCGCCTCTACCGCCCCCTCAGCGAATACGTCGGCCCCGCCGTCGGTAAAAAAGTAGTCCCCCTCGCCGACCGCGTGTAGGGAGGCGCTGAATAAAGCGCGCTGCCGCGCAGTAGCGAAAGTGGCACGGATGGGACGCATGTTGCCTTCCTCCGTGCAGCGTCGCTCGAGGCGGTGTCGCCGCTCGTTTGGTTCGCTTCACTCACTCCTCGTGGCAGCTTTCGGGAACTCGCCCAGACCCTGCATCCATCCTCATCTCGGGGGAGTGCAGCCATTAGGAGTCGAACCTAAAACCTTCTGATTCGTAGTCAGATGCTCTATCCAATTGAGCTATGGCTGCTTTTCGCGAACGGGCGTGGAAGAAAGCAGGCGGCGACGAGGATGGCAACAGTTTCCTTTCAGAAAAATGCTGAAACCAGTGAGACGGGGTGCGCGGAGAGAAAGTGGCACAGGCGTCCCGCCCGCTCGTAGCGCGGACGCCCCGTCCGCTGCGCGCACAGGCGGGACGCTTGTGGCACTCTATACCTCGCCCCACAGCCGCGCGCGGAGGCCGCTCCAGCGGGTGATGCTGCGCTTTAGCGCGGTGTGCAGCGCGCCTTCGCTCCACCACACTTCGAGCGAAGTGCTGGCGCGGGTGATGGCGGTGTAGAGCAGCTCGCGGGAAAGGACGGGGCACTCGGCATCGGGCAGGACGAGGAGGACGTGGCGGAATTCGCTGCCCTGCGCTTTGTGGACGGTCATGGCGAAAGCCGTCTCGTGCTCGGGCAGGCGGGCGGGCGGGAAGCGGCGGAGGCCGCGCGTTTCATCGTGGAAGAAGACGCGGAGTTCACCGCCCGCATTGGCATCCGGCAGCGTGATGCCGATGTCGCCATTGAAGAGTTGGAGCTGGTAGTCGTTGCGACGAATGAGCACGGGGCGACCGGCGTAGAAAGCGTGCTCGGGGCTGATGAGATCAGCCTCCGCGAGGGCGCGCTCGGCGAGGGTGTTGAGATTTGCGACACCATACGGCCCTTCGCGCAGCGCGCAGAGGATGCGAAATCCGCCAAAGAGCGTGAGCGCTTCCTCTGGCGTGCTGGCAGCGCGGTAGGCGCGGAGGAAAGGGAGTGCGCTGGCAGAAATCATGGCAGCCAGTGCGCGCGACGCGGGCTGCGCGGTGGCGCGGAGATCGTTGCAATCCGGCACGCTGAGAAGCGCAACCGCAGCAGTCGCGTCGGCGATATTTACCAAACGGCTGAGCCGATGAATACCGCTGTCGGCGGCGAAGCGGTGATTCGTCGTGAGCTCGGTCAGGCAAGCGCGCAGGGGGGCGTCGGTCTTTCCACGCAAGCCCGCGCAGATGTCGCCGAGCACATGGCCGGATTCCACGCTGGCGAGCTGGTCTTTATCGCCGAGCAAGATCACGCGGGCATCGGGGTGGATGGCGTCGAAGAGCTTCGCCATGAGCGGGAGGTCCACCATCGAGGCTTCGTCCACGACCACAACCCGCGCTGGTAAAGGGTTTGCGGCGCTATGGCGAAAACTCGTAGCGCCGGGAAGCGCGCCGAGTAAGCGGTGGAGGGTGGACGCGCCAGTGGGGAGCAATGCGCGGATATTTGCAGGGAGATCGAGCGCGCGGAGTGTGGCGTCGAGCGATTGCGAGAGACGCGCAGCGGCTTTGCCCGTGGGCGCTGCGAGCGCAAAGTGCGCGGCCTCGCCCGTGGCGGCGAATTGCTCGGCAAGCAGTAGCAGCGCAAGCGTGGCGGTGCGGGTCTTGCCCGTGCCAGGCCCGCCGGTGATGACGCTGAGGCGCCGCCGCACGGCATTCTCCGCCGCCGCGAGCTGCGTGGCATCCGCGCGGGCCGCGTATTTTTTCACGCTCGCCGCGAGGAGTGGGGCGGAAAACTGCGGAGCCTCCGAGCTGGCCCGCGCAAGGATGGCGCTCGCGAGGCGGTCTTCGTATTGCCAATAACGATGGAGATAGAGCCGCCCACTTTCATCGAGGATGAGCGGCTTGAAGTCTCCGACTACACCGACTACGGCGCACTCACGCAGCCGAGCGATGTCGCCTTTCCACTCACTCGCCGGCAGGCAGACGTGGCCCTCTTCCATCGCATCGCAGAGCGCGGGGATGGCGCGTTCCAAATCGTCGGAGTGGCTTCCATTCAGGCGCAGCAGCAGGGTAGAGAGATGGGTGGCGAGGGCGTTCATAGCGTGGCGAAGAGTGTTTCGAGTTGCGCCAGCGCAGGGAGATCGGGCGCTGCGCGGAAGATGCCGGAGTCCGCATCGCCCGCCACCACACCGCGTAGGAAAACGTAGATCGCGCCGCCGAGATGCGTCGCAGGGGAGTAGCCGGGCAGGCGCGTCTGCAAGTAGCGATGCAGCGCGAGTGTGTAGAGCTGCCACTGCAATCCGTAGCGATGGCGCGTCATCTCAGCAGCCATCGCGGCAGGCGTGTAGCTGGCGGTGTCGGGGCCGAGATGATTCGATTTCCAATCGAGCACATAAAAGCGTCCGTCGTGCTCAAAGACTAAATCAATGAAGCCCTTCAAGATGCCCCGGTGCGGCTCAAAGTGCAGCCCTGCGCCTGCATAGAGGCTGAGTTGTGCAGGCGTGAGCAGCGCACACGGGAGGTGAAACTCTAGCTCTCGCAGCGTGCGGCTGGTGGCAAGCGAGGAGAGTGCTGCGCCCTTTGGTAAAAGCGGAACGCGGAGCGTGCGGTGGACATTCTCTAGCACGGCGACGTAGTTTTCCGGCGAATAGAGCGAGTGCTGGCGTAGCGTGCGGGCGATGTGTTGCTCCAGCTCGGCGGGCTTTGCAAAGTCCAGCGTCTCGAAGATCGCGTGCAGGCAGACGCCCGCCTTCATTCCGCGTGGAAAAGCATGGATGCCCGTGAGCGTGGCGAAGTCCACGCGAGGTCGCACGTCGCCATCGCGGTCAGCCTCCGCCTCCACGCCCGTTGTGAGTGCGGAGAAACTGGTGACTCGCCAATCCCGCGCAATCGCGCCGCGAAAAACGAGCGGTGGCTGGAGACTACTGCCCCGCGATTCCGAGGCGTAAAGCGGGGCGTCCGGCTCCGGCAGCGGCTCCAGTGCAAAGCACTGAGGCATCTCCTCCGCGAGCGTGGCGATGGTCCGGCGGAGTTGTTCGTCGGTGGCATCCTTGCCGTGCGCGCGGAGGGCGCTGGAGTTTTTGCCGGGTGCGCAAAGATCACTTGGTGGCGTTTCGAGCAGCCAGCGGGTCGCGCTATTTTCACAGCCATTGAAGCGCCCCCACACGACGTGGCACTCGTGCCGCGCGCGGGTCAGCGCGACGTAGAGCAGGCGCAGATGCTCGGCGAGCCGCTCGTCTTCCGCGCAGGCTTCGCTGGCGGCGGCGGATTCGAGATCGAGCACCGCCTGGCCGCTGGCGTCGTGGAAAAGTGGCAGCTCACCGCGTCGCAATTCGGCCTTCGTCCAAGTGAAAGGGCAGAAGACCACAGGCCATTCCAGCCCCTTGCTTTTGTGGATCGTGAGGATCGTCACGGCGTTCGCATCCGTCTCCAGCCGCAGCTCGTGTTCTTCGCCGCCGCACGGTGAATCAAGCTGCACGCCGAACCACCGCGCGAGCCCGGTCGGGCTGAGACGGAGGTCGGTGGAGGCGGCTTGCAGCAACTCGGCGAGGTGAGTGAGATTCGTAATGCGGCGCTCGCCATCGGGCTGCCGGAGCAGGCGGGCGCGCACATTTTCTGTGCGGAGGAAATGGCGGAACATCTGGATGAAGCCCGCATCTCCCCAGCGTGCCTGGTGCGCGCGGAAGCGGTTGAGCACGCCTTCCCAGTGCGTCGTGTCGTGCGCGAGAGCATCCAGCTCGGCGGCGCTCTGGCCCATCACTTTAGTCGCCAGCGCGGCTCGCACGAGGGACTCGCGACCAGGCTGTGCGATGGCCTCGATGATGCGGCGGAGGTCGCTGGCTTCTTCGGACGCAAAGACACTGCTCGCATTGTAGATGACCGACGGCACGCCCTGCGCGGAGAGCGCGGCTTGCACGGCGCGGCACTGGTCATTCTTCCAGCAAAGCACGGCACAGTCGCGTGGCTGAAGGGGGCGGCCTTTCAGCGCAGCGCCGCTCTGGAGCAGCCGTGCGATTTCAGCGGCGACGATGGGTGGGAGCGCTCTGGAGGCTTCGGTGACGCCGATGGGCTTTTCATTTTCCCAATACCAAAAGCGCATCGGAGCGCGCGCGGTGCCGCTATGAGTGAACGGGCGTTCGGCTTCGCTGCGCGCTGCGTGGACGGGCTCGAAGGCGATGCGTGGCTCGACAAACGGCTGGCGCGGGCGGGAGAAGAGTGCGTTGACGGCGGCGATGAGCGGCGCGTCGGAGCGGTGATTCGTATCGAGCGTGTAGCGGTGCGCGGCGGTGCTGCGGGCGGTGAGGTAGGTGTAGATGTCTGCACCGCGAAAGCCGTAGATTGCTTGCTTCGGATCCCCGATGAGCATGAGCCAGCGGGCGTCGCGAGCGAAGAGACGGTGAAAGATTTCATCCTGCGTGGCGTCGGTGTCCTGAAACTCATCCACCAGCGCCGCACGGAAACGACAAGCAGCGATGAGGCTGGCGGCACCGGGGCCAGCAAGCGCGTCGCGGAGCGCAGTGAGGAGATCATCGAAAGCGAGGAGGCCGCGTTCGGACTTGCGAGCGGCGAGGACTTGTGGAGCGGTGGCGAGCCATTCGTGGCGCACGGCGAGTGCGAAGGCAGCGCGGGCCTCCGCAAACTCGGCGCACCAATCGAAGAAGGCGTGATGCGGCGTGGCGGCTTTGGCGCGGGTGCTGGCTTGCACACATTCCGGCATGAAATGAGTGAGCGCAGCGTAGGCGTTGAGCGGGGCGTCGTCGTTGCTGGCGAGCGCGTCCACGAGATCGAGTAGCGACTCCGCGTAGTCGGGATCGCTGAAAGGTTTCTTTGCCCAATCGGTGTCCGTGACGAGGAGCGTGCGCACCTTTTCGCGCCAGCTCGGCCACTTGGCGCGGAAGACGGCGAGGCAGGCGAGCGCGGCATTTGCCGATGGGCTGCCTACGGAAAAACGCGAGGAACTCTGAACTCTGAACTCTGAACTCTGAACTTCGAACGAACGAGACTTGGTTCTGGGTTCTGAGTTCTCAGTTCGAAGTTCAATATCCGGGCTAGCGGGGATGAGCGTGAGGCAGGGGCGCGAGCCCGTGCGCTGGAGCGCGAGTAGAGCGTCAGGGGTGAGGTTTTCTAGCAGTGCAAATGCGGTGATGGCGCTGGCGGCGCTGGCGAAATGTTGCCGCCAGAAATCCTCGGCAGCTTCCCGAAGGAGGGCGCTTTGGTCGGGCAGTAGCTCGAAGTCGAAGCCCGTGCCGCTTTCAAAAGTGGCCTCCCTGAGCATCCGCTGGCAGAAACCGTGGATGGTGTAGATGGCGGCTTCATCGAAATCGCGGAGCGCGTCGCGGAGGCGCTGCTGCGCTTGCTCGGCGGGGTGGCGGGCGATGAGGCCACTGAGAAATAAATCATCACTCGTGCCGCTCTCAAATGCAGCAAGGCACTCCGCGAGGCGGCGGCGGATGCGGTCGCGTAGCTCGGCGGTGGCGGGGATGGTGTAAGTGGTGACGAGAATTTCGCGCACAGTCAGCCCCTTCTCCAACAGCAGGCGGAGATAGATGGCGGCGAGTGTGTAAGTCTTACCAGTGCCCGCGCTGGCTTCGAGTAGCGTCACGCCAGTTTGCAGCTCGGTATCGAGTGTGGAAAAGG
>JAYVQK010000113.1:0-2122 GCA_043757005.1 Verrucomicrobiaceae bacterium | reverse complement strand
ACTTCGAACTCTGAACTTCGAACCATACAGCTTCGAGCGCATCGCTCGTAGTTCCCAGCGACTCTCCCTTTTTTAATTTCCTTCGCGCCCTTCGCGTCCTTCGTGCTCTTCGTGCTGTTCGTGGTTCAAGTAGCTCAAGTGGCAGCGACTTGCCATGCCTGCGGGAATGGGCGCTCATGCGGGTATGAGTTCAATCAATGAGCTGGAGTATCTTTGTGTGGATCGCTTCCTCGCGCAGTTCATGGATGTGCAGGCGCTGGCGAGTGCCTTGGAGCTTGGGATCGTGGATCGGCTGGAGCAGCAGGCAGTGGAGTTTGGCTCGCTACTGCCGGGGGCGGATGTGCGGGTGCTGCGGCTGCTGGTGGATTTGCTACGAGTGAATGGAGTCGTGGAGGAGGGGAGTGATGGGGTGGCGTTGACGGCGGAATTTCGGTGCGCGCTGAAGTTTCGCGGGCTCATGGAGGCCAAGATTGATTTCGCAAATCTCGCAGCCGTGGATTTGATCCGGTATTTCTCGGCGCTCGTGCGCGACCCCCGGGATTTCATGGCAAGTGCGGCGATGTTCCGGCTTTTTTCCTACGGGCGGTGCTTTGATTTCACGCCGGAAAACATCCAGCTCACACGGCGCTGGATGCGCATCACCACTGAGTTGACGCGGCACGAGGCGCGGGCGTGTCTGCATCGCTACGACTTTGCCCGCCATCGGCGGATGCTGGACATCGGCGGCAACAGCGGGGAATTCGCGCTGCAAATTTGCCGCGAGCACGCTCACTTGCGGGCGACGGTTTTCGATCTGCCGCTCGTGTGCGACATCGGGCGTGAGCACATCCAGAGCGCGTCGGAGTCCGCGCGTATCGCGTTCGTAGCGGGGAACGCGATGGAGGATGCGCTGCCTGCCGGGATGGATCTCATCACGTTTAAATCCGTGCTGCACGATTGGCCGGATGCCGAAGCTGCGCTCTTCGTCCGCCGCGCCTTTGCCGCGCTCGCGCCCGGCGGCACGCTGCTCATCTTCGAGCGCGGCGCATTTGAAATCGGCGCGACCACCCTGCCCTACGCCACCGTGCCACTCGTCACCTTTGCCCATTCCTACCGCAGCCCCGCCTTTTACGAGGCGCTGCTGGGCGAGCTGGGCGGGGGAAAAATCGCGACGCAGCGAGTGGGGCTGGAGATGCCCTTTTTTGTATGCACGGCGGGGAAGCGTGCGCAGTGATTTCGTGAGTTTGAGAAGTGGCATCCTCGCCGCGCGCGCGCTATCGCTCGGGGGATGCAGAGCAGCACACATACGAAATCAGCGAGTCGCGTCCCCGCGTGGCTGATGCTCGTTGGCGCGCTGGGGGTGCCGTTGAGTTTGCTGTGGGATTTGTCGTGGGAATCTTCGGTGGGCATAGATCGCGTGTGGGGGCCGCCGCACGTGGCGACTTACTTGGCCATCGCGCTTGCGGGCTGTGGCGCACTTGCGCTGATCGTGGTGGGCACGCGCGAGGGGAGGGGAGTGCGGCTGGGGAAAATGTGCGGGCCGCTCGGCGCGTGGGTGGCGCTGTGGGGGGCGGTGGCGTTTGTGGCGGCGCTGCTTTTCGACCGCTGGTGGCAGGCGAGCTATGGACTGGCGGCGGGCATCTGGCATCCGCCGCAGTGGGTGAAAGCGGTGGCGTTTTTTGCCGTGGTGTGTGGCACGTGGTGGGTGCGCGGTGGGCGCTTTGCCACAGCGGGCGCCGCGGTGCTGGCGATGGTTGCGGTGGTCACGACGGCTCACAATTTCCCAAATCTCCAACACGCCGCGCTTTTTCACCAAATCGCCTGCGCTGCCTACCCGCTTGTGCTTATCGCGCTCGCGGTGGCGGGCCGCTCGCGCTTCACCGCGACGACTGCCGCGCTGCTGGCGCTGCTCTTGCAGGCGGGGATGACTTGGCTGCTCCCGCTCTTTCCCGGCGCGCCGCTCACCGGGCCGATCTATCACCCGCGCACGCACCTTTGGCCGGTGCCATTCCCGCTGCTCCTCGTGATGCCCGCGCTGGCGCTAGATGCGCTGCTACGGGTCTTCCCAGGGGCTGCGTGGCGTGGGACAGGTGCCCCGCCTGTCGTGGTGGGACAGGCGCCCTCGCCTGTCCATGCGGCGGTG